>NZ_DASVQG010000089.1:0-1811 GCF_036389215.1 Jatrophihabitans sp. | reverse complement strand
CCGACGTCTCGACCCTGGTCGACCGGCTCAGCGCCCTGCGCGGCTTCATCGATCCGTATCCGACGTCGAACACGACGAACGACAAGGGCACCCAGTACACCATCCAGTTCTCGATCGATGACCGGCTGCTCTCCCACCGCTACGACGTCACGTCCAAGACCGGAGGCAACTGATGAGCGGCGTCAAGGGCGATCGGCTGTGGCTGGCCGGCGGTGTCGGTGCCGGAGTGGTCATCTCGGCACTGGCCTGGTTCATGGTGGTGAGCCCGGAGCTGTCCAACGCCACCTCACTGGACCAGCAGACCCTCGCATCGCAGACCCAGAACATCACCCTGCAGACCAAGATTCACCGCCTGCAGGCCGACAACTCCAACATGGACGCCCTGGTTGCCTCGCTGCAGCAGGCGAGGACCGCCCTGCCGGTGGACACCGAGCTGGCTGCGTACACCCGCCAGCTGAGCGGCTACGCCACCGAGTACGCGGTGAGCATCAGCAGCATCACCGCGGGTGACCCGGCGTCGCTGGCCTCGACCGTACCGGCGGCCGCGGCACCCGGCGCGGCCGGTTCGAGCACCGCAACCCCGGCGGCCCCGCCGGCCGCCGGCGCAGTCGCGACACCGGCGGGGCAGACGTACGCCCTCCCGCTCACCGTCGTGGTGAAGGGATCACCAACCAAGGTCCTACGGTTCCTGGCGGCCGTGCAGGGCCCCGGTAAGCGGGCCGCGCTGGTGTCGGGCACTCAGCTGACCGGCGACGCCACCAAGCACGGGATCGGCCACCTGACCATCCAGTTGCAGCTGTTCGCCGCGCCGCAGCCGCCCGGCGCGGTGGACGCGCTGCTGCAGCGGCTGTCCGAGGGGACGAAGTAGCCGCAGGCGGTCGTTGGCCGCACAGCAGGACTGCTGCCGGCGAGTCGCCCTGCCTGAGGCCAATGATCTGTCCGGAGGCGGGGGCCGGCGGTGCTGAACCGGCGCACCATTGCCGCCGATAGCGAAGGGCCCGGCGAGGCTGTTGCCTCGCCGGGCCCTCCGCTGTGGAGAGAGCTACTTCACAGTCACCGTGAGGGTTACTTCACGGCCACCGTGAGGGTCGGGCTGGTCGAACCCAGGTGGTTGGCGGTGTCGGTCGGGGTGAACTGCGCCCGCACCTGCACCTGACCCTTCGCGACCTGAACGGTGGCCGAAGCCTTGCCGCCCGCTCCGACCGGCACTGTTGCGGCGGCCACGTTACCGACATAGAAGGTGACGCTGCCGACGGCCGGCTTGCCGGTGTTCAGCGAGACGGTGGCCGTCATAGCCACCTGGTACTTCGTGGTGCTGCCCTTCATCTTGCCGCCGGTCGCGGTGAGGCCGGTCGTGGAGACCGCCTTGTTCACCGTGAATGTCAGAGCCGAAGAGGTGGAGCCGATAACGCCTTCAGGGACTGACGGGACGAACGTCGCGGTGATCTGCAACGTCCCGGCCGGAGTGTTCGCCGGCACCTGGTAGCTGGCCTTGCCCGAGCTCACCGCGACGGTGGCCAGCACCGTGCCGGTCGAGGTCTCGAACCGCACATCGCCGGCCGGCGTGCTGCCGTCGTTCTGGGTGACGGTCGCCGTGAGGGTGGCCGGGCTGCTGGTGCCGTACGTCTGCGAAGCCGCCGACGCCGCCAGCGCGGTGGTCGAGACCGCCTTGTTCACCGTGAACGTCAGAGCCGAAGAGGTGGAGCCGATAACGCCTTCAGGGACTGACGGGACGAACGTCGCGGTGATCTGCAACGTCCCGGCCGGAGTGTTCGCCGGCACCTGGTAGCTGGCCTTGCCCGAGCTCACCG
>NZ_DASVQG010000088.1:0-23439 GCF_036389215.1 Jatrophihabitans sp. | reverse complement strand
GCAGCTCGCCGACCAGGATGATGTCGGGGTCCTGGCGCAGCACGTGCTTGAGCGCGATGGCGAAGTCGGAGGTGTCCGAACCGACCTCGCGCTGGTTGACCACGCTGCGCGAGTGCGAGTGCAGGTATTCGATCGGGTCCTCGATGGTGACGATGTGCGCCGACCGGGTCTGGTTGGCGACGTCCAGCAGCGCCGCGAGCGTGGTGGACTTGCCCGAGCCGGTCGGGCCGGTGACCAGCACCAGGCCGCGGGTCAGGTGCGCGAAGGCCTCCACCGACCGCGGCAGGCCCAGCTCGTCGAGGCTGCGGATCTTGTGCGGGATGGCCCGGAAGGCCGCGCCCACCGCGCCACGCTGGCGGTAGACGTTGACCCGGAAGCGGCTCACCCCCGGGATGGCGTAGGCGGTGTCGAGTTCCTGGGTCTTGTCGAAGCGGTCCCACAGGTTCTCGCTGAGGATCGAGCGAATGAGCGTTTCGGTGTCCACCGGGGCCAGCCGGTTGCGGCCGGCCAGCGGTTCCAGGGTCCCGTTGATTCGCATGCAGGGCGCGATGCCCGCGGTGATGTGCAGGTCCGAGCCGCCCAGCTCCACGAGCATGGTGAGAAGTTCGTCCAGCTCGTGCTTCGCCTGGTGCATGGCGAAGGGTGCCTCGAGCGCGATCAGCGGATTCATGAAGATCCCTCAGTAGTGGTGTCGTCAGTCAGGTGGCGGTGGCGGTGGCGGTGGCGGTGGCGGTGGCGGTGGCGGTGGCGGTGGCGGTGGCGGTGGCGGTGGCGGTGGCGGTCATACCGTCACCCGGAGCATCTCTTCCAAGGTGGTGAGCCCGTCGAGGGCCTTGCGCAGGCCGTCGTCGCGCAGGGTGACCATGCCCTCGGCGATGGCGACCTTCTTGATCTCGCTGGCGGAGGCGTGCTCGACGGCCATCCGCTCGATCTGCTCGGAGACCGGCATCACCTCGTTCAGCGCCAGCCGGCCGCGGTAACCGGTCTGGGCACAGGACCGGCAGCCGACGGCCCGCCACAGCGAACCCGGCTCACCGAACTCCTCGAAGTTCCAGTGCACGGCCGCCAGTTCCTTCCGGCTCGGCGGGTACTTCTCCTTGCACCACTCGCAGAGCCGGCGGCACAGTCGCTGGGCGAGCACCGCGTCCAGCGACGAGCCGACCAGGAAGGGTTCGATGCCCATCTCGACGAGCCGGGGGAGCGCGCTGGGGGCGTCGTTGGTGTGCAGGGTGGAGAGCACCAGGTGGCCGGTGAGGGCGGCCTCGACGGCCAGCTGGGCGGTGGCCCGGTCCCGGATCTCACCGATCAGCACCACGTCGGGGTCCGATCGCAGGATGGCCGGCAGCACGGCCGCGAAGGTCAGCCCGGCCTTCGGGTTCACCTGCACCTGGTTGATGCCGTCCATCCGGTACTCGACCGGGTCCTCGACGGTGATCACGTTGACTTCCGGGCGGGCGATCTCGCCCAGGGTGGCGTACAGGGTGGTGGACTTGCCCGAACCGGTCGGGCCGGTGACCAGCACCATGCCGTGCGGCTTGCGGAAGCTCTGGGAGAACCTCTCGTAGTTGTAGTCGGTGAACCCGAGCTTGCGCAGCTCCAGATCGATGCCACCGGTGTCCAGCACCCGCAGCACCACCTTCTCCCCCCATACGGTGGGCAGGGTGGCCGAACGCAGGTCGACGCTGCGCCCGCCCATGTCCCTGGTGATCCGGCCGTTCTGTGGCACCCGGCGCTCGGTGATGTCCAGGCCGGAGAGGATCTTCAGGCGCGAGATCAGCGCGGCCTGGATGCCGCGCGGAACGGCGTCGACCTCGTGCAGCACGCCGTCGATGCGCAGCCGGATCTTGAGGTCGAACTCGCTCGGTTCCAGGTGGATGTCCGAGGCCCGGGAGCTGATCGCGCGCTCCAGCAGGGAGTTGACGTAGCGGACGACCGGGGCGTCCTCGTTGACGGAGTTCAGGTTGTCGCCGTCGGAGGTCCCGTCCTCGGCCTCGGCCTGGGCGGCTGCCTCGTCGAGGTCGGTGCTGGCGCGGGTGTAGCGGTCCAGCAAGCGGTTGAGGTCTTCCTTGGTGACCACCATGGGCCGGACCATCAGGCCGGTGGCGGCCCGGATGTCGTCCAGGGCGAGCACGTCGCCCGGATCTCCGACGGCCACCGTGATGGTGTTGTCGCTGACCGCGATCGGGAACATGTTGTGCCGGCGGGCCAGGGTCAGCGGAATTCGCGCCATCGCGAGCGGGTCCACCGGAAAGGCGGAAAGCTCGACCGCCTCCACGCCGTAGGCGTCGGCGGTGGCAAGCGCCAGCTGCAGGTCGGTGACGATCTGGTCGTCGACGAGCACCGAGCGCAGCGGCCGGCCGCTGATCTTGGCGGTCTCGATGGCTCGGTCCAGCACGCCGTCATCCAGGCCACGCCCGCGCAGTGCGGTGACGATGGTTCGCAGTGCGGGATCCATGGCTCCTCCGTCAAAACGGGTGGTGGACCTACCGCACTCGGTGACCGGGGGGATTTATCACCGGGCACGGTAGGTACCACCTGGGTTTCCTATCGGGGAGTTCCAGCCAGATCTGAGGCGTCAGCGGAAATCGCGAGCGGTGGTCCGCAGGCCGAGGTTGAGCGGCTCGATCCGCTCGGCCAGCACGTTCAGGACGCCGTCGGCCCGTTCCAGCATGCCGCGGATCAGCAGGCCGCCGGAGCCCACGGCGGCCCGGTGGTGGCGCTGCCAGACCACCGGGTCACAGATCACGTTGATCATGCCGAACTCGTCCTCGAGGTTGACGAAGATGACCCCGCGGGCGGTCGCCGGGCGTTGCCGGTGGGTGACGATGCCGCCGACGGTGACCCGGGTCCGGTCCGGCAGCCCGCGCAACTGGCGCGAGGTGATCACGCCGAGGGAGTTCAGCCGCTCCCTGATCAGGGCGGTGGGGTAGCAGTCGCGGGTGATGCCGGTGGCCCACAGGTCGGCCATCAGCTGCTCCGGTTCGGTCATCTCCGGCAGCGCCGGGATGTGCTCCTCGCTGGGTGCGGGCAGGTCGAGCTGACCCGGGCGGTAGTCCGCGGCCGCGCCGGCCACCCAGAGCGCCTCTCGCCGGCTGGTACCGAGGGACTCGAAGGCGCCGGCGGTGGCCAGCGCCTCGAGCTGGGTGGTGTTCAGCCCTATCCGGCGGGCGAGTTCGGTGATGCTGGTGAACTCGCCGCCGTGCTCGCGCTCGGCGACGATCCGCTCGGCCAGCTCGGCACTGATCGCCCGGACGCTGGAGAGCCCGAGCCGGACCGCCGGCTGGTGCGGGCCGGGGCCGACATAGCTGGACTCGCCCTCCTCGGTGTCCTGCAGGCAAGCCGGCGCCAGTGAGGTGTTGATGTCCGGGCCACGGACGGCGACCCCGTGCCGCTTGGCGTCGTGCACCAGGGACTGGGGCGAGTAGAAGCCCATCGGCTGGGCGTTGAGCAGCGCCGCGCAGAACGCCGCCGGGTAGTACAGCTTCAGCCAGGACGAGGCGTAGACCAGGAAGGCGAAGCTGATCGAGTGGCTCTCGGCGAAGCCGAAGGCGGCGAAGGCCTTGATCTTGGTGTAGACGTCGTCGGCGACCGCGCCGGTGATGCCGTTGGCCCGCATGCCCTCATAGAGCCGGTCGCGCAGCCGGGCCATCTTCTCCTCGCTGCGCTTGGAACCCATCGCCCGGCGGACCTGGTCCGCCTCGGCCGGGGTGCAGCCGGCCCCGTCGATGGCCAGGCGCATCAGCTGCTCCTGGAACAGCGGGATCCCGAGGGTGCGCTCCAGCGCCGGTTGCAGGATCGGGTGCGGGTAGGTGATCGGCTCCAGGCCGTTGCGGCGGCGCAGGTAGGGGTGCACCGAGTCGCCCTGGATCGGGCCCGGCCGGATCAGCGCGATCTCGATGACCAGGTCGTAGAAGGTGCGCGGCTTGAGCCGGGGCAGCGTCGCCATCTGCGCCCGGGACTCGACCTGGAACACCCCGACGGTGTCGGCGGCGCACAACATGTCATAGACCTTGGGGTCCTCGGGCGGGATCTCGTGCAGGCCGTAGCGGTGGCCGTGCCAGTTCTCGACGAACTCGAAGCAGTACTTCAGCGCCGACAGCATGCCCAGGCCCAGCAGGTCGAACTTCACCAGGCCGGTGGCGGCGCAGTCGTCCTTGTCCCACTGCAGGACGGTCCGGCCCGGCATCCGGCCCCACTCGACCGGGCACACCTCGATCACCGGCCGGTCACAGATCACCATGCCACCGGAGTGGATGCCGAGGTGGCGGGGCGCGTGCTGCAGCTGTTCGGCCAGGAGGAGCACCTGCTCGGGTACCGCGTCGGCATCGCGGTCCTCGCCCGGTGGGATGGCGGTGTGCTTGGCTGGTGTGGTCTCGTCCGGCGCCCAGTGGTGGCGCTCCATCTGCTTGCTCCAGGCGTCCTGCTGGCCGGGGGCGTAGCCCAGCGCCCGGGCGATGTCACGGACCGCCGAGCGGGGCCGGTAGGTGATGACGTTGGCGACCTGGGCGGCGTGCTGGCGGCCGTGCCGTTCGTAGACGTGCTGGATGACCTCCTCGCGCCGGTCGGACTCGATGTCGATGTCGATGTCGGGCGGCCCGTCACGCTCGGGCGCCAGGAACCGCTCGAACAGCAGGTTGTGCCCGACCGAGTCGACGGCGGTGATGCCCAGGGCGAAGCAGACCGCGGAGTTGGCTGCCGAGCCGCGCCCCTGGCAGAGGATGCCCCGCCGCACGCAGAACTGGGTCAGCTCCCAGACCACCAGGAAGTACCCCGGAAAGCCGAGCGAGTCGATGATCGCCAGCTCGTGCTCCAGCTGGCGGTAGGCCCGGTCGGTGGCCGGGCCGCGCGGGCCGTACCGGGTGCGGGCGCCTTCGTAGGTCAGCAGCCGCAGGTAACTCATCTCGGTTCCGTCGCCGACGCCGTCCGGCACCGGGAACGGCGGCAGGTTCGGCGCCACCAGCTTCAGCGGAAAGGCGAGCTCGGTACCGAGCCGGGCCGCGGTGCTGACCGCTTGGGGGTAGCGCCGGAACCGGGCCGCCACCTCGGCGCCGGAGCGCAGGTGCTGGCCGGCCCAGGCGGGTAGCCAGCCGTCCAGGGCGTCCATGCTGGTGCGGGCCCGGACCGCGGCCATCGCGGTGGCCAGCGGCCGGTTGCGCGGAGCGGCGTAGTGCGCGGCGGTGCTGGCGACCAGCTGCAGGCGCTGCTCGCCGGCCAGCTCGGCCAGCGCCGCATAGCGCTCGTCGGCCAGCGGTTCCAGAGCGTGGGTGAGCTCGACGGCGACGTTGTCGCGGCCGAACCGGTCGACGAGCTCGGCGAGCGCGCGGCGGGCCGGATCCAGGGCGAAGGTGCCGTAGTCGGCGCCCGTGAGGTCGGAGCCGCTGTTCGCGCTTCCTTCCAAGGCCTGCCGGACGCTGCCCTTGCGGCAGCCGGTGAGGATCAGCCAGTTGTCGTTGGAGAGTTCGGTCAGCTCGTCGAGGTCGTACACCGGCCGGCCCTTGGCGCCGCCGCGCAGGTTGGCCTGGCTGATCGCCCGGCAGAGGCTCGCGTAGCCGGCCGGGTTGCGGGCCAGCACCAGCAGGTGGGTGCCGGGCGGGTCGGGGATGCCGGTGCGGGCGGCGATCGCGCGCTCGGTGCGGGTGCGTGGCAGCTCAATGCCGGTGTTGAGTTCGGCCCCGAACACCGTGGGCAGCCCGAGCGCGTCGGCGGCCTCGGCGAACCGGGCGACCCCGTACATCCCGTCGTGGTCGGTCAGCGCCAGGGCTTGCAGGCCCAGGGCGACGGCTTCCTCGACCAGCTGCTCGGGATCGCTGGCGCCGTCGAGGAAGGAGAAGGAGGAGTGCGCGTGCAGCTCGGCGTAGGGCACCGGGCTGTCGCCGGCCAGCGGGGCGGCGTCGGCCAGCGGGATCGCCGGGGGCTCGTAGGCGGGGCGCTTGCGGCTCCAGGCAGGGGAGTCGCCGCCGTCGGGTTCGCGATCGCTGCCGTGGCCGCGCCGCCGGGACGGTGCCAGCGGGGTGGCAGGGGTGAGGTCGTCACGGTCGGTGTCGTCGTCGGAGGCGTTGTCGGTATCGGT
Organism: Jatrophihabitans sp.; assembly: GCF_036389215.1. GTDB lineage: Bacteria > Actinomycetota > Actinomycetes > Mycobacteriales > Jatrophihabitantaceae > Jatrophihabitans_A. Next base: position 17,369 of record NZ_DASVQG010000088.1, on the reverse strand, counting down.
GTCGGGGGTGGGCCGTCCGGACAGCCGCCGTTCCAGCTCCCGCCACGGGATGACCGGATTGTTGAACCCCATAGACGAAGTGTACTGAACATATGTTCGATTACCTCTCGCAAGCCCGGGACTTTTCCACAGGTCAGTCCTGGCTCCAAGCGTTTCGCTCTACGGTTCTCGAGTGAGCAGCCCTCCGGGCCACATGTGCGTCGGTTGACGCACTTGACGCAGATCGGATCGACTAGGGTAGGCTGCTTCTTGACGCACTTGACGATAAGAGGAGCGATCGTGGAGAGATCCCGCGCTGTGCCCCGTTCCGCCGAGCCCTCTGCCCTCCGGCGAAGCGGTCGTGCCGTGCACTCGACTCGGGCGGATCTCCCCCGACAGGTCCGAACCAAGCCGGTACCTGCTGACCAGCTCAGCACTGGAAAGGAGCTGCTGCTGTCCAGCGTCGTCAGCGCCCTGAGCCGCCGGCTGCAGTCGCTCAGCGAGGAGGACCTCGCCCAGATCGACCCGCGGCAGGTTGCCGAGCGGGCGGCGGCGCTCATCCCGACCTCGCATCCGTTCGCTCAGCTCGGCCCGTTCTACCCGACCAGAGCCGTGACGAAGTGGCTCGGCATCACCCGGCAGGCTCTCGACCAACGAGTCCGAGCCCGCAAGATGCTCGGCTGCCCGACCGCCGATGGTGGCCAGCGGGTCTACCCGGTGTGGCAGTTCACCGCGGACGGTCAGGCCATTGCGCACCTGCCAGCGGTGCTCGACACGCTGCACGAGGGCATCGACGATCCGTGGACGTGGGCTACCTGGTTGGCGGCCCCGGTACCCGGCCGCTTCGACGGCATGCCAGCGCACCAATGGCTGGCTGAGGGCCGGGACGCCGAGCCGGTGCTGACCGAGGCGCGCCGCACCGCCGGCCGGTTGGCGCGGTGACCGATCCCGCACGCCGGCGTCTTCAGCTGCGCTCCCCGCGCGGCAGCCTGGCCGGATTCCCCGGCTGGACCCTGCGCCCGGATCGTGCCCTGTACCGAGCGCACAAGGCGACTGTCGCCCCGTGGTGGTTCTCCAGCGACGGCAGCGGACGTTTCGACCTGCCTCCACCGCACGGGACGTGCTATCTGGCTTCGGACCCCGAGGCGGCCGTACGGGAGCGCTGGGGCGAGGAGTTCCTCGCCCTGGGCTTCGTCCCTCGTGGGCTCGCGGAGAGCACCGAGGTGTCCGAGCTGCAGGCGCCGAAGGGCAGTCGGCTGGCCGACCTGTGCGCTGCCGACGCGGCCGGCTTCGGCGTCACGCGCGAGATCAACACCACCGGCCGCTGCGACATCAGCCAGGCGTGGGCGGGCGCTCTCGGCCCGCTGGGGATCGGGCTGCACGGCGTGCGGTACCAGCCCCGGCTCAGCACCGATTCCCGCAGCTGGGCGCTCGGCCTGTTCGGCGACGCCGGCGACGCGGCCTGGCCGACTGACCCGCACCCGGTAGGAGGCGTTGCCCTGGCTCAACAGCTGGGCATCGAGGTGGCCAGCCCTCCGTCGCTGGCCGCGCTGAGCAGCGTCCTACGAACGCCATAGGTGTAGGCCGCTGAGGGGATCGCCACATCCCCGGTGATAAATGGGGGCAGATAACCGAAAGTCTGTTTAGCATCGGTCCGGTGGTGACCCAATCGGCAGTGGTCGGCGTGTTCCTGGTCGCGCTGGCGCTGGTGCTGACTCCTGGCCCGAACATGATGTACCTGGTCTCGCGCAGCATCACCCAGGGCCGGCGGGCCGGGGTGATCTCACTCGGCGGGGTGGCCGTCGGCTTCCTCATCTACCTGACCGCCACCAACCTGGGGCTGTCGGCGATCTTCACCGAGGTTCCGCAGCTCTACCTGGCGCTGCGCATCGCCGGCGCGGCCTACCTGGGCTGGCTGGCCTTCAACGCCTTGCGTCCCGGCGGCCCGGCCGTCTTCGCGCCCGCCGCGATGGCGCCGGACTCGCCCCGGCGGCTGTTCACCATGGGAATGATGACCAACCTGCTCAACCCAAAGATCGCGGTGCTGTACCTGTCGCTGATCCCGCAGTTCGTGCGCCCGGCCGACGGGCACGTGCTGCTGCAGGGATTCGTGCTCGGCGGGGTGCAGATCGCGGTGGCGCTGACCGGCAACCTGCTGATCCTGCTGGCCGCCGGCACCATCGCCGCGTTCTTCGCCCACCGGCCCGGCTGGCTGCGCGTGCAGCGTTACCTGATGGGCACCGTGCTCGGCGTGCTGGCGGTCAAGATCGCCACCGACCAGGCCCGCCCGGTCGGCGGCTGACCTCAGCCCGCCGATGACTAGCCCAGCCGCCGACTCAGCCCAGCCGGCTTGAGAACCCGGCGGCAGTTGGGCTCAGCCCAGCTGGCGGGCCAGGAAGTCCAGTGCCTTCGGATAGGCATCGAGCTGGTTGGCCCGCTTGGCCAGGCCGTGCCCCTCGTCCGGATAGACCAGCAGCTCGCACTCGATCCCGTTGCCCCGCACGGCGGCCACCACCTGCTCGGCCTCCGACAGCGGCACCCGCGGGTCGTTGGCCCCGTGGATCACCAGCAGCGGCGCCCGGACCCGGTCGATGATCGGCAACGGTGACGCCGCTTCCAGCACCGCCCGGTCCTCGGCGAGCCGGCCGTATTCCCTTTCCCGGTAAGCCCGCCGGTACGCCGAGGTGTTCTGCAGGAAGGTGACCAGCGAGGAGATGCCGACGATGTCGACGCCGGCGGCCCACAGCTCGGGATAGAAGGTCAGCCCGGCGAGCACCATGTACCCGCCGTAGGAGCCGCCGTACAGCGCGACCCGCCCGGTGTCCACGCCCAGCGTCGGCAGCCAGTCGCGCACCGCCACCAGGTCCGCCACCGAATCCAGCCGCTTCTCCACGTCGTCCATCGAGAGCCAGCGGCGGCCGTAGCCGGTGGAGCCCCGGACGTTCGGCAGCACCACCGTGTGGCCGGCCAGCGCCAGGGCGGCCGCCACCGGGCTCCAGTTGCGGACGGTGGCCGCCTCCGGGCCGCCGTGGATGATCAGCACCGCCGAGCCGGCCGGCTCCGCCGGCACGATCGCCAGCACCGGGATCTGCTCGCCGTCCGGCGCCGGCGCCCGCGCCGAGATCGGCTGCACCAGCCCTTCGGTGGCCGCCGCCGGGTTGCTGGTGGTCCGCCGCTCGGCAGACTCACCGTCGCGCCAGGCGTAGACCTCCGGCGGCTGCACCGGCGAGCCGAACGTCATGCCCAGCATGCTGGAATCAGGCGCCCAGACCGGCTCGGAGTTGAAGGTCAGCACGCTCGGATGCGGGAAGTGAACCGGCTGCCCGGCCTGCGATGCGGTGTCCAGCGGGCCGCCGGCCCAGTCGTGGACGGCCAGCTCGTCAGCGCCGTCCCGGGTGGTCACCACCGCGAGCCGGTGACCGCCGGGTGCCGGCCAGCCGAACACGTCACCGTCGGCCTCGGCGAGCGTCGACCAGCGCCGGCTGGCGAGGTCGAAGCTGCGCAGCGAGACGAATTCGGCCTCCGCGTCGGAGGACGCCAGCAGCCCGGTGGAGTCCGGCAGCCACCGGACGTTCGACCAGTCGCCGGGCACCGCCGGGTCGGTGATCGGGCTGACCTGCCCGGTGGCCGAGTCCGCCAGCAGCAGCTCCGACGATGCCGGCACCGTGGTCAGCCGGGACAGCACCACCCACTGGCCGTCCGGTGAGACCCGGGCCTCGGAGAACCAACCGCCGGCGTCCCAGAGCACCTGCTCCTCGCCGGTGGCCAGGGTGTGCGAGACGACGTCGAAGTCCACGCCGTTGCGGCGGTTGGTGGCATAGATCAACCGGCCGGGCTGGACGTCGAGCAGGTTGTGGATGAAGTCAGGGTTGGAGACCACCGGCTGCAGGTCAGCAAGCCGAGCTGGGGCCGCCTGACCGGTGGCGGCCGGACCGGTGGCGTCGTCATCAGTGGCGGCCTGACCGGTGGCGCCCTGATCGGCGGCGGCGTCCAGGCGCAGCAGTGACAGCTGGGCACGCTCGGTGCCGCCGGTGTCAGCCGACACCACGACCGCCCGCTCGCCGGGCAGGTAGCGGCCGCTGCACGGCTCGCCGAGGTCGGTGAGCTGGGTCCAGTCGCCGGCCGGCGAGATCTCATACAGCTGCACCGAGCCGCTGTCGTCATTGCCCACCAGCAGCCGCTGGTCGGAATCGATGTCGAACAGGGTGCTGCGGCGCAGCTCGAGAAGTTCGATGAGCCGTTCGCGGGCTTGGGTCATGCCAGCATCGTCGCATCCGGCTGCTAGACATCACCCATGACCTTCTCGGCGCCGGCGCCGGCGCCGGCTTCCGTGCTATCGGAAACCGTGCCCTCGGAAACCGTGCCCTCGGAAACCGTGCCCTCGGAACCCGCCAACGGGCCGAGCGAGGACCGGGCCCGGCTGCGCGAGCAGGCCCAGGCTCAGCTGCAGGCATTGGCGGGCCCGGCCGCCGAGCTGCGCGCCGATCAGTGGCGGGCGATCGAGGCCCTGGTGGTGGACCGGCGCCGGGCCCTGGTGGTGCAGCGCACCGGCTGGGGGAAGTCGGCCGTCTACTTCGTCGCGACCGCACTGTTGCGCGCCCGCGGCGCCGGGCCGACTGTGATCATCTCGCCGCTGCTGGCCCTGATGCGCAACCAGATCGCCGCCGCCGAACAGGCCGGCATCCGCGCCGCGACGATCAACTCGACGAACCTGGAGGACTGGTCGGCGACCTACGCCGCGGTCAATCGGGGCGAGCTGGACGTGCTGCTGCTGTCGCCGGAACGGCTGAACAACCCGGAGTTCCGCGATCAGGTGCTGCCCCGGCTGGCGGCCAGCTGCGGCCTGCTGGTGGTCGACGAAGCGCACTGCATCAGCGACTGGGGCCACGACTTCCGGCCGGACTTCCGGCGGCTGCGGACCCTGCTGCCGCAGCTGCCGGACGGCATCCCGGTGCTGGCAACCACCGCGACGGCCAACAGCCGGGTGGTGGCCGACGTGGCCGAGGTGCTCGGACTGGGCAGCCCGGCCACCGGCACCGAACCTGCCACCGGCACCGAACCTGCCACCGGCACCGAACCGGCCACCGGCACCGAACCGGCCACCGGCACCGAACCTGCCACCGATCAACCGGAGGGTAGCCACGGCCGGCGTACCGAACAGGTGCTCGTGCTGCGCGGCAGCCTGGACCGGGAGTCCCTGCAGCTGGGGGTGCTGTCGCTGCCGTCGAGCGCGCACCGGCTGGCGTGGCTGGCCGATCAGCTCGGCTCGCTCACCGGTTCCGGAATCATCTACACCCTCACGGTGGCCGCGGCGCACGAGGTTGCCGGCTACCTGCGCGAGCGCGGTCACCCGGTGGCGGCCTACTCGGGCCAGACCGAGCAGACCGAGCGGCTGGCCGCTGAGGACGACCTGATCAACAACCGGGTCAAGGCACTGGTGGCCACCTCGGCGCTGGGCATGGGATTCGACAAGCCCGACCTCGGCTTCGTGATCCACTTCGGCGCGCCTGCCTCGGTGATCGCCTACTACCAGCAGGTCGGGCGGGCCGGCCGGCGGCTGGACCGGGCCCCGGTGATCCTGCTGCCCGGCCCTGAGGACCAGGCGGTGTGGGACTACTTCGCCTCGGTCGGCTTTCCAGGCCCCGGCCAGGTCCGCCAGGCGCTGGAGGTGCTCGGCAGCAGCCCCCAGCCGATGAGCACGGCGGCGCTGGAAACCCGGATCGAGCTGTCCCGGGCCCGGCTGGAAACGATGCTGAAGGTGCTCGACGTCGACGGCGCGGTGCAGCGGGTCAAGGGTGGCTGGGTCGCCACCGGGCAGCCCTGGCACTACGACGCAGAGCGCTACGCCAGGCTCAACGAGGTGCGCCGGGCCGAGCAGCAGGCGATGCGGGCGTACCTGCGCCTGGATTCCTGCCGGATGCGCTACCTGCGTACCCAACTGGACGACCCCGCCACCGAGGACTGCGGCCGGTGTGACAACTGTGGCGGCTTGACGCTGACCGGCAGCGCACCCGAAGCCGCGGTCGCTGAGGCCCAGGCCAGCCTGCACCGTCCGGGTGTGGTGCTGGAGCCGCGCCGGCAGTGGCCGGCCGCGATGCCGTCACTCGGGGTGCAGGTCCGGGGCAGGATCGCCGCCGCCGAGTCCGCCGAGCCCGGACGGGCCATCGCCCGGTTCACCGATCTCGGCTACGGCAACCGGATCCGGGCGGTGCTCGCCGACAGCACCCCGGACGGCCCGGTCCCTTCGGAGCTGATCGCGGCGAGCATCCCGGTGCTGGCGGCCTGGGACTGGCAGTCCCGCCCGGCCGCGGTGATCTCGGTCGGCTCGCTGCGCCGGCCGCTGCTGGTGGCCGACCTCGCCGGCCAGCTGAGCCGGATCGGCCGGCTCGCCGACCTCGGCGGCGTCAAGCACGTCGGACAGTCCGCCACCGGCCGCTCGAACAGCGCGCAGCGACTGAAAGCCTGCTGGGACGGCTACCGGTTGCCGGCTCGGCTGAGCGACCAGCTGGCCGGCGACCACCGCGGCGCGCCGGTGCTGCTGGTCGATGATTTCTGCGACACCGGCTGGACCATCACCGTGGTCGCACGGCTGCTGCGCGCCGCCGGGGCCGGACCGGTGTACCCGTTCGTGCTAGGCCAGACCGGCTGAAGCGGGTCGAGCGGCTGACGCCGCGCCTGACGCCTGACGCCCGAGCGCTCAACCGTGACCCGAAACACTCAGCCGTCGAATCCGTTCCGGCGTATAAATAGCTACAAGCTATTAGGGAGCCCGCCATGGCAACGGTTCTGGTAGTTCTGACAGCAGTACTTCTGGTCGCACTGTTCGGCGCTCTCTACTGGTGGACCCGCAAGTCTGAGCGCGACATCGGCTACGACAAGCCAGGAATTCCTGAGGACCAGGCCGCTGGGCTTCGGTTCGGCATCGCGATCGGCGTCAACCAGGGCAACATGGGCAGCGGCATATAAGAGACCAGGCGCCGGCGGGTCGAGGCCTGGCTGACGGGTGAGGCTGGCCGGACTCAGTCCGGCAGCAGGCAGCCGGCCGGCAGTTCGAACCAGCGCAGGTGCTCGAAGTCCGCCGAGACGAACCCGGCAGCCGGGTCCACCGGCAGCTCCGGCGCGGCGCCTTCGGCCGCGGCGAACAGCGCGGCCGCCTCGTCCAGGTAGCGGCGTAGCTCGGTCTCCGGCGCCCGGTCCTGTTGCCGCGGGTAGGCCATCCGGCCCTGCTCGTCATAGCTCACCTGGCCGAGGCGAAGCGGCGGTTCGGCGGGGCCTCGGCGATGCCGCCACAGGCCGGTCACCGGGTTGAACCGGTAGTCGCCGAGCAGTCGCCAGCCGTGCCGTGCCACCAGCCGGACCGCCTCGACGATGTAGTCGAAGACCGGTTCGGAGATGAAGTAGTTGAAGTTGACCCGCACCCAACCTGGCTTGATCCCCTCGCAGCCACCGGTGATCTCGCGCTCGAACTCGTGGGAGCGCTCGATGTCGATGCCCAGCAGCCGGTGGCCGTAGGGTCCGGCGCACGAGCAGCCACCGCGCGACTGGATGCCGAACAGGTCGTTGAGCAGCGCCACTACATAGTTGTGATGCAGGTAGCGCACGGCGCCCGACCCGCCGGTGCGCACCACGAACGACACGATCGACAGCCGCCGGGAGTCGAGATTGCCCAGGATCTCGATGGCCGGTTCCTGCATCCAGGCCTGCACCGCGCGGCGCAGGTAGTGCTCCTCGTGCGCCCGGATCACCTCCAGGCCCACCGCCTGTTGCAGCTGGAAGACCAGCCCGGCCCGGATCGACTCGACGATGGCCGGGGTGCCGCCCTCCTCCCGCTGGGCGGGATCGCTGAGGTAGCGGTGCTCGTCCGGATTGACGTAGGCCACCGTGCCTCCGCCGGGCACCACCGGCACCCGGTTGCTGAGCAGCTGGCGACGGGCGATCAGCAGGCCGGGAGTGCTGGGGCCGCCGATGAACTTGTGCGGGCTGAGGAACACGGCGTCGAAGTAGGCCAGTGGATCGTGGTCGGGGCCGGCGCACATCTGGATCTGGACGTAGGGCGCCGCGGCGGCGAAGTCCCAGAACGACAGCGCGCCGTGCGCGTGCAGCAACGCGGCGACCCGGGCGGTGTCGGTGACGATGCCGGTCACGTTGCTGGCCGCGGAGAAGGAGCCGATCTTCAGCGTCCGGTCGGCGTAGCGCACCAGTTCCCGTTCCAGTGCCGCGGCGTCGAGGTGGCCGTCGACGTCCTGCTCGATCAGCACCACGTCGGCGATCGACTCCCGCCACGGCAGCTCGTTGGAATGGTGCTCGAACGGGCCGATGAACACCACCGGACGCTCGGCCGCCGGGATCGCCTGGCTCAGCTGATAGCGGTCCTCCAGGCCGGCGGGGATCCGCAGTCCCAGGATGCCGATCAGCTTGTCGATCGCCGCGGTGCAGCCGGAACCGGCGAAGATCACCACCGTCTCGTCGTTGCCGCCCACCGCCTCGCGGATGATGTCGCGGGCGTCCTCGCGCAGCCGGGTGGTCTGCAGGCCGGTGCCGCTGGACTCGGTGTGGGTGTTGGCGTAGCGGGGTAGCACCTCGTCGCGGATGAAGTCCTCGAGGAAACCCAGCGCCCGCCCGGAGGCGGTGTAGTCGGCGTAGGTGACCCGCCGCGGGCCGTACGGGCCGGGCATCACCTGGTCGTCGCCGATCACCGAGTCGCGGATCCGGCGCAGCAGCGCGGTCTCTTGCGGGGTGCCGCCGTGGTGCGCAGCGGACGTCTCCGGTGTGAGGATGCTCATGCTCGCCAGCGTATGGCGTGGACATGACGGATAGCCGACCGCATGCGTGGCGATGGTGGTGGGTCAGCCGCTTGGTCGCTCTGCTGGAATATGGGGATGGAGAACACAGTGACAGTCGCGCAGTTGCTGATCGACGGCTTCGACCGCATCCGGCAGATCGTCGTCCGCACGCTGACCGACCTGTCGCCGGAGCAACTGGCCTACGCGCCGGCCGCCGGCGCCAACACGATCGGCTGGTTGGTCTGGCACCTGACCCGGATCCAGGACGACCACCTGGCCGAGGTGGCGGGTACCGAGCAGGTCTGGACCGCCGGCGGCTGGTTCGAGCGGTTCGGGCTGCCCCTCACCCCTGCCGACACCGGGTTCGGCCACCGGTCCGAACAGGTCGGCGCGGTCCGGGTGCCCTCGGCCCAGCTGCTGATCGACTACCACCAGGCGGTCTTCGAGCAGTCCCGGCAGTACCTGGCGGGACTGACCGAATCAGACCTCGCCCGGGTGGTCGACGAGTCGTGGGACCCGCCGGTGACCCTCGCCGTGCGGCTGGTCAGCGTGCTGTCCGACGACCTGCAGCACGCCGGGCAGGCCGGCTACCTCACTGGAGTCATGCGGCTGACGTCCTGAGGTCGATCTCCTGCTGGGACGTCGGCGGCAGCCAGACCGTCACGCTGGTCCCGACTCCCAGTTCGGAGTCGATGTCCACCGCGCCGCCGTGCCGGTGCACGATCTCCTGCACGATCGCCAGTCCGAGGCCGGTGCCCGGCAGCGCCGCCTCGGCGGCGTTGGAGGCCCGGAAGAACCGGGTGAACAAGTTCGGGTAGTCCTCGGGCGGGATCCCCATGCCGGTGTCGCGGACTTCGATGAGCACACCGCCGTCCTCGGCCGGTGACAGCGTCACCAGCACGCTGCCGCCGGACGGGGTGAACTTCAGGGCGTTGGACACCAGGTTGGTGAAGACCTGTTCCAGCTGCTGCGGATCGGCCTGGACGTTCAGCCCCTCCTGAGAACTGACGAGTTCGAGCTTGACGTCACTGGCCGAGGCAAGCGGTGCCATCGCGCTCAGCACCGACTGCAGCAGTGGCCGCAGCTCGACGGTGGTCAGTTCCAGCCGCAGCCGGCCCGCGTCGATCCGGGACTGGGTGAGCAGGTCCTCGATCAGGTTGCGCAGCCGGGTGGCGTTGCGGTCGATGATGGTCAGCATCGCGGCGGCCGAGTCCGGTAGCCGGCCGCCCTCGCCGTCCTGCAGCATCTCCAGGTAACCGCTGATCGAGGTCAACGGGGTGCGCAGCTCGTGCGAGACGGTGGCGATGAAGTCCGCCTTGGCCTGGTCCAGTTCGCGCAACAGCTGCACCGCCTGGGCCTGCCGCTCGATGACGTGCGCCTGCACCAGGCTGTGGGCGAGGTCCGCGGCCAGGTGCTGGGTGATGCCGGTCTCGGTCAGTGTCCAGTGCCGGGAGTGCCCGGACATCGAGACCCAGAGCAGGCCGAAGGCACTGGTGCTGTCACCGACCGGCACCAGCAGCGAGGCGCTGGCGCCGATGGCCTGGGCCATGGCGAACGCGCCCCGCCCGGCGATCGTCGGCTCATAGGTCCGGTGGTCATCGATGCTGATGATGTGCGCGGTCTCCCACAGCCGGTCGGCCAGCGCCTTGGTGGCCTCCAGCTGCTCGGGAGTGGGGTCGGGCAACGGCCGCAACGGTTCGCGCTGCCACTGCGCGGTGATCTGTGGCACCCGGTCGGCGGCGTAGACCTGCAGCCAGACCCGGTCGGCCTCCATCGCGTCGCCGAGGCCACGGACCAGCAGGTCGGCCATCTGGTTGCCGTTGGTGGTGCGCCGGATGGTGGAGGCGATCAGCCTGGTGCGCTGGCGGAACACCTCCGCGTCCCGGTCGACGATGGCTTCGGCCCGGGCTCGCCGGCCCACCGCATTGACCGCCCTGGCCAGCGCCCTGACCTCCGACGGGCCGTCCTGCTCGTTGGCGCGGGCGCCGAGATCGCCCCGGTCCAGCCGGCCGACCACCGTCCGCAGCGCCCGCAACGGGCGGGTGAGCCCGGAGGCGATCCGGAAGGACAGGATCGCGGCGGTCAGCACCGCGAGCCCGGTCGCGATGACCAGGATCGGAATGGCCAGGCCGCCCAGCCGCTGGGACGCCTCGCGCAGCCGGCGGCGGTTGGCGTCGAGGCTGGCGCCGACGGTCGCATCGGCTTTGCGGAAGCGGTCGAAGAGCTGCTTGGCGTTCTGCTGCTGGTACAGCTCGGTGGCGTTCGACGGGCGCGGCTTGCTCACGATCGGATCGGCATAGGTTTCCAGCCACTGCTTGGCCAGCGCGCGCTCGTCGGCCAGTGCCGCGTCGAGGTGGTGCTCGCCGATCGCGTGCAGGTTGGCGCCGGTGGCGTCCAGGCTCGGCAGGATCTTGTTGCGGCCGATCTGGTAGGGCTGCAGGAAGCTGCGGTTGCCGGTGATCAGGTAGCCCCGGACGGCGGTCTCGGCGTCCAGCATCAGGGTGAGCGCCTGGGCATGCTGCTCACCGGCCGGGCCGTAGCCCTTGGCGAGGTCGGACACCTGCCCGGTCGCGATCTGGACGGCAAGCACGCCCGCCGTCCCGATCCCGAGCAGCAGCAGGAGCAGGAGCAGCACGAGTCTGCGCAGTCGGGTGCCGACCGCGTCACGCGTGTCGGCGGGGACGGCGCTGTTGGTCACGCGGGCGTCCGCCCGAGGACCGCGTTGACCCGCGACACCAGGTCGCGGGGGCTGAACGGCTTGACGATGTAGTCCGCGGCGCCCACGGCGAAGCCGGAGTTGATGTCGAACTCCTGGCTCTTGGCGGTGAGCAGGATGACCGGGATCGTGCGGGTTGCCGGATCCTTCTGCAACCGGGTGAGGATCTCCAGGCCCGAGATGCCCGGCATCATCACGTCGAGCAGGGCGACGTCGGGCCGGTGCTTGTGGGTCGCGGCAAGGGCCTCAGGCCCGTTGCCGAAGGAGAGCACGTGATAACCGGCGGCGCTCAGCTTGGCTGTCACGAGTTCGCGAATGTCGCGATCGTCCTCGGCGATGAGCGCAACCGGCAGCCGTTCTTCGGGCGTCGGCTCGTTCGTCATGGCGGTGAGCCTTTCTGCACAGTGCTGCGACCCGGGTGGTTCGGCCCCCGTCAGACCCTTTTGAATCATCTGATCATCCCTCGGATAACTCTGGGCGCAAGCCGCAACGCAGCTGGACATGCAGAGCAAATCTGTCCGGACCCCCAGAAGGGTCGATTCCGGTCGCCCGGGCGGCCCTGCGCAGCCGGTATCGAACGGTCGTGGGATGCAGGTGCATCCGGGCCGCGACCCGGCCGACGTCGGAGCCCGCTTCCAGGTAGTTCAGCAGCGTCCAGGCGCCATCCGGGTCGGTCTTGATCAGGGCGTCGATCCGCGAGTCGAGCAGATCCTCATGCTGGGCGAGGCAACTCTCGATCGCGCTGATCAGCAGCCGCGGCCGTGCGGTGTCGAAGCTGTACACCGGCTCGGTTCCGGCGACGCTCAGCGCCAGCTCGGCACCCTGGCGGGATCGGGCCGCGTCCGGCACCGAATCCACCACCGGCCCGATCGCGGCCCGGGCCGCCGGGTCCAGATGCCGGCGCACCGCGGCCATCGCCTGCCGCAGCATGGCCGTGGCCGGTGCCGTCCTGTCCGAGCCGCCCTTCTCGGTGCCGGCTCTGTCCGACGCCATCGGGTCCAAGGCGGGCAGCAGCAGGTACACCCGGCCCGCGAGCTGTTCCACCAGCGCCGCGCGCCGGTAGGCGGCAGCGTGCACGGTGAGCATCGCGGCCAGCTCGTCCAGCTGCGATCCGGCGCTGGCGGCATCGCGCAGGTCCGGGCCGAGTTCCGCGACGGCGACCGCGCACGGCTGCCGGGCCGCGCGTCCCAGCCGGGCCTGCACGGCCGCGCCGACATCCTGGCCGGCAGCCCGGCCGGTGCCCAGCAGCCCTGCCAGCTCGGTGCCGGAGCCGGCCGGCCGCCGGCCACGCGAGACCAGCTGGGCCGCGGTGATCCGAGCCGCCCCCAGCAGCGCCTGCTCGGCATGCGGCTCGAACTCACCCCTGCCCTGTTGCAGCCAGATGGTGGCCAGTTGCCGGTCGCCGGCGAACACCCCGACCGCGAGCCGGCGGCGCACCCCGAACTCCGGGTGCTCGGCGATCTCCACCACCTCCTCCGACGCTGCCAGCCGGTCATAGACCCCCCACTCGCGCAGCAGTGCCAGGTACTGCGCGGGACCGCTGCGCCCCAGGATCGACAGCCGGCGCAGGTCGTCGACCTCGTCGGTGGATCGCGAGTACGCCAGCACCCGGGCCGAGGTGTCCTCGATGGTGACCAGCCCGCCGGTCAGGATGGCAATCGTCTGCGCGAGTTCGGCCAGCTCGTCATCGGCCCGGACGGCCGGTGGCGCCAGCCGGTTGAGCAGCTGCCGGTGCAGCTCGTTCCAGCCGTGCCGGGCCTCCAGCCAGCACAGGCGCACCTGCTCGGCTGCGGCCAGCCGCTCCAGTTCGGCCGGCTGCAGTTCGGCGAAGTCGGTGCCGGCCGGCTGGCGCAGCAGCACCGCGGCGGCTCCGCCGGCCCGGGCGCTGGCGAGCAACTTGGCGACTTCGGCCGGGCCGATGCCGACGCCCAGCACCAGGTCTCCGGCCGCCAGCGGGGCGCCGGGATCCTGCGGATCGGCGAGCGCGACGGCGGTGGCCGACGGAAAGCGTTCCAGCAGGTCAGCGGCGACCGCACCGACGTCCATGCTCGCGGTGGCGGAATCCATAGCAATGATGTTATCGACTTCGAGCAACCGTCCGGGCCCGAGACGGCTTACCGTGAAGGGATGGATGCCGTTACCCAGATTCCCGTTCCCCGCAACGAGCCGGTACTCCAGTACCGGCCGGGCTCGCCCGAACGCGCCGCCCTGACGAGCAAGCTCGCCGAGCTGGCAGCCGAACCCGTCGAGATCAGCTGCGTGATCGGCGGCCAGCGCCGGATGGGCAGCGGCCGCCGGGGCCAGGTCGTCCAGCCGCACCGGCATGCACACGTGCTGGGCGAGTACGCCAACGCCGGCCAGCAGGACGCGCTGGACGCCATCGCCGCCGCCAAGGCCGCCGCTCCGGCCTGGCAGGCGCTGTCCTACGACGACCGGGCAGCGGTCTTCCTCCGGGCCGCGGACCTGCTGGCGGGTCCGTGGCGGGCCATCCTGAACGCGGCCACCATGCTCGGGCAGTCCAAGACCGCCGTCCAGGCAGAGATCGACGCCGCGTGCGAGCTGATCGACTTCTGGCGGTTCAACGCGGCCTTCGGCTCCCAGCTGCAGCAGGAACAGCCGATCTCCTCGCCCGGGGTCTGGAACCGGCTGGACCACCGGCCGCTGGAAGGCTTCGTCTACGCGATCACCCCGTTCAACTTCACCGCGATCGCGGGCAACCTGCCGACGGCGCCGGCCCTGATGGGCAACGTCGTGCTCTGGAAGCCCTCGGAGACCCAGCTGTTCGCCGCGCACTTCACGATGCGGCTGCTCGAGGCGGCCGGCCAGCCGCCCGGGGTGATCAACCTGCTCACCGGTGACGGGCTGGCCGTGTCGGAGGTGGTGCTGCCGCACCCGGACCTGACCGCCATCCACTTCACCGGCTCCACCGCGACCTTCCAGCACCTGTGGAAGGAGGTCGCGAGCAACATCGCCGGCTACCGCACCTACCCGCGGCTGGTCGGTGAGACCGGCGGCAAGGACTTCGTGCTGGCGCACCCGAGCGCGGACCTGGACACCCTGCGCACCGCGCTGATCCGGGGCGCGTTCGAGTACCAGGGGCAGAAGTGCTCGGCGGCCTCGCGCGCCTACCTGCCGGCCTCGCTGTGGTCGCGGCTGAAGGACGAGCTGGCCAACCAGACCGACGCGCTGCCGATGGGCGATGTCACCGACTTCGGCAACTTCGTCGGCGCGGTGATCGACCGGCGGGCCTTCGACCGGCTCGCGGGCGTGCTGGACCGGGCCAAGAACGACCCGACCCTGGAGATCCTCGCCGGCGGGACCGCGGACGACAGCGAGGGTTACTTCATCCGGCCGACCATCCTGGTGTCCTCGGACCCGACCCACGAGGTGCTCTCGACCGAGTACTTCGGGCCGATCCTGTCGATCTACGTCTATGACGACAGCGCCGATCCCGAGACTGCCTTCGACGAGATCCTGGACATGGTGGACACGGCCACCCCGTACGCCCTGACCGGCTCCATCATGGCCACCGACCGGCTGGCGATCGCCAAGGCCCAGCAGCGATTGCGGTTCGCCGCCGGCAACTTCTACGTCAACGACAAGCCCACCGGTGCGGTCGTCGGCCAGCAGCCCTTCGGCGGCTCGCGCGCCTCGGGCACCAATGACAAGGCCGGCTCGGTGCTGAACCTGCAGCGGTGGGTCTCGCCGCGGGCCATCAAGGAGAGCTTCCTCGCCCCGACCTCGGTGGAGTACCCCGCCCAGGCGCCGGAACCGGCAGGGGACTGAGGCGGATGGCGCTGCTTCGCGAGCCGCTGCTGGCCGCTGCCCGCTCGCCCCGGTTGCGGTCGGTGGCGGAGAAGTCCAAGCTGACCCGCCCGGTGGTCAACCGGTTCGTGGCCGGCAGCACCGAGGCCGACGCGCTGCGGGTGACGGCCGAGTTGGAAGCGGCGGGGCTGCTGGTCACCCTGGACTTCCTCGGCGAGGACACCACCTCCGCCGAGCTGGCCGAGCAGACCGTGCAGGCGTACGAGTCGGTGCTCAAGGCGCTGGCCGCGGCCGGCAGCGCGGACCGCGCCGAGGTGTCGGTCAAGCTGTCGGCGATCGGGCAGTCGCTGGCCGACGGCGACCGGATCGCCCTGGACGGGGCACGCCGGATCTGCGAGGCAGCCGGCGCCGTGGGGACCACGGTGACCATCGACATGGAGGACCACACCACCACCGACGCCACGCTGGAGGTCGTCCGGCAGCTGCGGGTGGACTTTCCCTGGGTGGGCGCGGTGCTGCAGGCCTACCTGCGCCGGACCGAGGAGGACTGCCGGGAGTTCGCGACGGCCGGTTCCCGGATCCGGCTGTGCAAGGGTGCCTACGCCGAGCCCGAATCGGTGGCCTTCCAGGGCGAGGAGGTCGAGGACTCCTACCGCCGCTGCCTGAGCGTGCTGTTCGGTGGCCAGGGCTATCCGATGGTGGCCAGCCACGACCCGGCGATGATCGCGGCGGCCCGCTCGCAGGTCGTGCAGCACAACCGGTCGAGCGACAGCTACGAGTTCCAGATGCTGTTCGGCATCCGGCCGGACGAGCAGCGCGCACTGGCCGCGGGCGGTCACCGGATGCGGGTCTACGTGCCCTACGGCGACGAGTGGTACGGCTACTTCATGCGCCGGCTTGCCGAGCGGCCGGCCAACCTGGCCTTCTTCCTGCGGTCCCTGACGTCGAAGAAGTAGCCGGCGTTCAGTCGGCGTCAGTCATAGATCCCCTCCAGCAGCCACTGCCGGGCGGTGAGGTCGAAGCACACCAGGTAGGCCCGGCCGCTGACGTCGACCAGCTGCATCCGGGCCAGCCGGCGGGCCGACTCGGGATCCCACCAGCGCTCGTCCACCGGCCACGGCCCGGCCCAGGCGGTGATCGCGGCGGTCGGATCGGCACGGCCGGTGGAGTCGGCACGGCCGGTGGAGTCGGCTCTACCGGTGGAGTCGGCTCGGGTGTAGCGGGCCGGCGCGCCGAGCAGAGCGCCCCGCTCGCTGACCTGCACCGTCCGGCCTGCCTCGTCGAGCACCCCGATCGGCTGCGGCGGGTCGACGAGCACCGACGGGGCCGGCGAGGGCAGCCGGCCGGGCCACGGAGCCGTGGACGGCTCCCCGCGATCGTCGCCCCAGGGCACCAGCCTGGTGCGCTGGGCCGGCCCCCGGCCGTCACCGAGCACCGGCGTCAGTACCGAGCCGTGGCCGAGCAGGGTCTGCACCCGGGCCAGCGCCCGGTGGGCCCGCTCGTCCACCGCTCCGTCACCGCCCCACAGGGCTCGCTGGTGGGTGCCGGTCGGCACCGTCTCGATCGGCGTCAGCCGGAGCAGGCTCACCGGCCCGGACGGCGCGTTCGGCTCGCCGGCGGCCCGGTTCAGCCAGCCCTCCAGCTGCCAGCGGACCCGGTCGATGACATCGACGGCGGCCAGCACCCCGGCATGCCGCCAGCGGCGCACCGTCTCCTCGCCCCGGTCGGTCTGGGCCACCAGCTCGAAGCAGGTGCAGGCCAGGCCGTGATCGGCCAGCGCCGAGACGAACTGCTCGACCGCGCCACGGGCGCTGAAGGCGATGGTGTCGACCCGGTCCAGCGGTGGTTCGAGCTCGATGCTGACCTCGAACTCCGCCGGCGGCAGCCGGCCGGCGATCAGCCGGCTGTCCAGGCCGGCAGCCTGGCGGTGCGCCCACGCTCCCGCCGGCCCGAACCGGGCCTGGGCGTCGGCGGCGGGCAGCGCGGCGAAGGCTCCCAGGGTGCGGATGCCCAGCCGGGACAGCAGGTCCACCAGGCCCGGATCCTCCAGCGTGCCGATCGGCAGCCCGGCGAGAAACCCCGCTGAGTTCCCCGGCGCGATGATGGCGCCCCGGCGAGCGGCCTGC
>NZ_DASVQG010000087.1:0-1948 GCF_036389215.1 Jatrophihabitans sp. | reverse complement strand
CACGGTCGCCAGCAAGGCCCACCGGCCGGCTGCGGACTTCAGCGTCAGCCCGCCCGGCGCGCCGGCCGTCATCGGCCGCCACCTGGGGCGGGGGCCGGCATCGCTGCGGGCATCTGTGCTCTCCTCCTGCGGCGTCGGCTGCTTGGCACCAGCCGGGACGCCCGGCGATCGCAGCGCTCACCGCCACCGGGCCGGCCTCGCCCAGGGTAATGGTGTACCCCCAACGGGGAGGCCTCTTGAGATACGCGAAATTGCCTCTGCTCAAATGAAGCCATGATCGAGTCGTTCACCGATGTGCTCAGAGCCAACCAGGACTACGTCGCCAGCTACCGCAACCGGCACCTGGAAGGCAGGGCGGCCCGGGGGCTGGCCGTGATCACCTGCATGGATTCCCGGATCGACCCGCTGGGGATGCTGGGACTGGACAAGGGCGACGCCAAGATCCTGCGCAACGCCGGGGCCCGGGTGACCGAGGACGTGCTGCGCACGCTGGTGCTGGCCGTGCACCTGCTCGACGTGCGGCGGGTGATGGTGGTCGCGCACACCGACTGCCGGATGTCCAAGGTGACCGACGACCAGGTGCACGAGCACATCCTCGCCGGATCCGGGCTCGACACCCGCAGCCTGGATTTCGGCACCGTCACCGACCCGGGGGCCGTGCTGGCCCGGGACGTCCGGAAGATCCGGAGCTCGCCCTACCTGCCGGGCGACCTCGCCGTCATCGGCTGCATCTACGACATCGCCACCGGCGCGCTCAGCGTCGAGGTCGGCGACTGAGCCACCAGCCTTCGGTCAGGCGCTGAAGCGGAGTTAGTCGACCTCGAGCCCGGTGGCCTGCTTCTGCTTGTCCGGGGTGAGCTTGCGGGTGTCACGCGGCTCGGCGAACGGCGTCTGGTCCTCGGGCTGGCCCGCCTCGATGGCACGGGCATGCTGCAGCTCGGCGTTGAACTCCGCACCCAGCAGTATCGCGATGTTGGTGATCCACAGCCAGATCAGGAAGATGATCACGCTGGCGAGCGAGCCGTAGGTCTTGTTGTAGGAACCGAAGTTGGCCACGTAGAAGGCGAAGCCGGCCGAGGCGATGATCCAGATCAGGACGGCCAGCACCCCGCCGGGGCTGACCCATTGGATCCCGGGCTGCTTGACGTTCGGCGCGGCGTAGTAGAGGACCGCCAGCATCACGCTGACGATGATGATCAGCACCGGCCACTTGGCGATGCTCCACACCAGCAGGCCGGTGTCACCGACACCGAGCGCATGCCCGACCTTGTCGGCCAGCGGGCCGCTGAACACCACGATGACCGCGGCCAGCACGCCCAGGACGGCCATCGCCAGGGTGATCAGCAGCCGGAGCGGGATCGTCTTCCAGATCGGGCGCCCCTCGCCCATCTCATAGATCGCGTTCGAGGCCCGCATGAAGGCGGCGATGTAGCTGGAGGCCGACCACCAGGCGACCAGCAGGCCGAGGATCGCGGCGAGGCCGGCGCTGTTGCGCGACCGGACGCTGGTCAGGATCTGCTCGAGCACCGAGCGCACCCCGCCGGGGGTGAGCTGGCCGATGTTCTGCACCAGTTGGTCGGTGGTCGACTTTCCCAGCAGGCCGAGCAGCGAGACCATCACCAGGAGCGCGGGGGCCAGCGTCAGCACGCCGCGGTAGGTCAGCGCGGCGGCCCAATCGGAGAGGTTGTCATTCTTGAACTCCTTGATCGAACGCTTCAGCACACCCTTCCAGGAGGTGTCGCTGAGGTCGGTCAACTCATCGGGCGCTCGGTCGGCCTTGGTGCTCATCTTGGGGCTCCGGTTCTCGGGCTTCGTGCCAGCTGCCTCGGTGCTCGGGGGCGGTAGGGCACAGCCAGTTAGCTGTCAGCGGCTGCTCGCTTCGGGGCGAGGCCGACCGGCGAGGAACTTCATCGCAGCGGCTGGAAGTTCAACCACAGATCACGTTTCG
>NZ_DASVQG010000086.1:0-5042 GCF_036389215.1 Jatrophihabitans sp. | reverse complement strand
GGGTCACGCGGACGAGGCGCCAGGCCTACGGCGCGGCAGCCTGGAAGTCGCAGACAGGGCGCGGCGACGAGGAGCTTTCGGCCTCGTCGGTCGAGCTTTCGGCCTCGTCGGTCGAGCTCTCGACCTTGCCGGCGACCGGTGCGCGGCTCGGACCGAACTCGCTTCGGGAACTCCGCGCGTTCGGTTGTCCGGCGCTGTGCGGGCTGGCGGACCCGCACAGCGCCGGTTATCCACATTCGGGTTTGAACTTATCCACAAAGGGAAAACCCACCTGATTACCTGTACAATCGTGCTAAAATCAGCGGTATGTTCGACAGCATCGATGAGGAGTTCGCCGCCCTGGTGGCAGACCTTCCGGACCTGCCGTCGGACCTGCTGTCTGACCTGCCCGAGCCGGACTGGAACGAGCATCCGGTATATGCCGAACTGGTGCCCGCCGCCGAACGGCTGATGCAGCTCCTCGACCTGCCGCCGGCCAACCGTCCCACCGGCGAGATCGCGCTGTTCGACCCTCAGCTGCTGTCCCCGGCAGCCCGGATCGACCTGCTCACCCTGCTCGAAGAGCAGAAGCACTGGCTGGACTCGGTGCAACAGCAGGTGCTCGCCGAGATCGAGGCGGCTGATGCCAGCGAACTCCACCTCTCGCAGGAGGCAGTCTCGCTTGCCCTGGGTGTTCCCACCAGGACTGCCCAGACCAAGCTGAAAGCGGCCAGCCTGCTGGTCCGCGAGCTGCCGGCGACCTTGTCGCTGCTGCACGCCGGAAAGATCTCCTACCGGCACACCGAGGTGATCTGTGAGCAGGCATGGTCCCTCCCGCCGGAGTTGGTGGCCGAGTTCGAGGGTGCGGCACTGGCCCGGGCCGCTGACCAGACGGTCGGCCAGCTGCGGCAGGCGGCCCGGCGGGCAGTGGCCAGGATCGATCCGGGCAACGCCGAGCGGCGCCATCAGCACGCCCTGGCCGACCGCAAGGTGGGCTTCCAGCCGTGCGAGGACGGCATGGTCCTGCTGCCGGTCCTGCTCGATGCCCCGCAGGGCCAGCTGATCTTCACCCGGTTGACCGCTGCCGCGACCCTGCTGCCGGCCGCCGATGACCGGACGATGGACCAGAAGCGCGCGGATCTGCTGGTCGACGCGGTGCTGTCCGGCCTGCCGCACGACGCGCTACCCGAACTGCAGGGCCGCCGTCCGAGCATCCAGATCGTCGTCTCGGCCGACACCCTGCTCGGCCTGGACGACGAACCGGCTGACCTGGCCGGCTACGGCCCGATCACCGCCGGGACCGCCCGCCGCTATGCCGCCGACGCGTCGGGAACCTGGCGCCGGCTGCTCACCGATCCGGACACCGGCGCGCTGCTGGACATCGGCAAGGACAACTACCGGCCGGTGCAGCGGCTGCGGGATTTCGTCCTGGCCCGCGACAGCGTGTGCTGCTTCCCGACCTGCGGCCAACCTGGTTACCGGTGCGAGTTCGAGCACATCGTGGCCTTCTCCCAGGGCGGCCGGACCTGCCGGTGCGGCGGCGCGCTGGCCTGCAAGCGGCACAACCTCTGCAAGATCGGCACCGGCTGGCAGTACCGCCGGCTACCCGATGGGGCCTACCGCTGGACCGACGACACCGGCCACGAATACACCGGCCATCCGCCGCAGCGCTGGGCACCCTGGCGCTAGCGGGGCGCTGCCCCGGCATGACCACGCGTAACGCCACGCGCGGGAGCCGTACGATCTCGGACGTGTCACCACTGCCCACTGCCCACCGCGCCGGCCCACAGGACTCCTGTCCCGGCGCGATACGGCTGCACCAGGCAGCCGACGGTGGGCTGGCCCGGGTACGCGTACCGGGCGGAGTGCTGACCGCGGCGCAATGGCGGGCGCTGGTCGCCGCGGCCCACGAGCTGGGCAACGGGCAGCTGGAACTCACCTCGCGCGGCAACCTGCAACTACGCGGGCTGCGCGACGGCGACGAGGTGCCGCTGGCCGCCCTGCTGCAGGACGCCGGCCTGCTGCCCTCACCGGCTCACGAACGGGTACGCAACCTGCTCGCCTCCCCCTTGACCGGCCGGGACGGTGCCGGCCTGGCCGATGTCCGGCCGCTGATCACGGAGTTCGACCGAGCGCTGTGCGACCGCCCAGCACTGGCTGAGCTGTCCGGCCGGTTCCTGTTCGCCCTGGACGACGGCCGCGCCGACGTCCTGGCCGGCGAGCCCGACATCGCGGTCACGGCCACCTCGCCGGACTCCATGCAGCTGCTGCTGGCCGGCCGGCCGGTCGGCGCGCCGGTGCCGAGCACCGCCGTGGTCGATTTGATGCTCGCCGCCGCCGGGGCCTTTCTGGCAGAGCGCCAGGCCCAGGGCGGCAACGCCTGGCGGCTGGCCGAACTGGCCGACGGGCCGGCACGGGTAGCCGCCCGGCTGGGGCTGCCGGAGCCTCTCGGCAGGGCCGCTCCGAGCACCGGCCGTGGACCGGGCGGTGCTGACCCGGCCACCGTTGCCGGCCCTGACCCGGCCACCGTTGCCGGCCTGCACGGCCGAGCACCTGGGCCGGGGCTGGTCCGGCAGCGGGACGGCGGCAACGCCCTGGTCATCGGTATCCCGCTGGGCAGCCTGAGCGCCGAGCAGGCCGGCGCCCTGCTCGCTGGGCAGCCGATCCTGACGCAGCTCATCCTGACGCCGTGGCGCAGCATCGTGCTGCCCGACCTGACCGCCGGCGACCTCACCGAGCTGCTTGCCGGCTGCGCCCGGCTGGGGATGATCACCGACGGATCCGACCCGCTGCACGGGGTCACCGCCTGCACCGGCCGACCGGGTTGTGCCTCCGCGCTGGCCGACGTCCGGGCCGACGCCGTCAAGGTGCACCGCGCAGGCGTCGATGCCCGGCCGGCCACTGAAGGTCCCCGGCCGGCCACTGAAGGTCCCCGGCCGGCCACGGAAGGTTTCCGGCAAACCACCGATCCCCGGCCCGTGACCGACCACCCGTCGACCCCCGGTCACCCGTCGACCACCGACCTCCAGCCCGCCACCGATCCCCGGCCCGTGACCGGCGTGCACTGGTCCGGCTGTGGCCGCCGGTGCGGCCGGCCCGCCGGCACGGTGATCGACGTGATCGCAACCGGCTCGGGCTACCAGGTGCACCAGGGAAACCGCAGCGTCGAGATCAGCGGAGCACGGGCCGAGCTGAGCGCCGCCCTGGGCACCCGCACCGACTCCCTGCTAGGCACCGGCTCCGTCCTGGCAGGCACCCGGTGACCGGCTACCTCACCGACGGCGCCGAGATCTACCGGCAGTCCTTCGCCACCATCCGCGCCGAAGCCGACCTGTCCGGCCTGCCCGCCGACGTGGCCCGGGTCGCCGTCCGGATGATCCATGCCTGTGGCATGACCGACCTGGTCGAGGATCTCGACTACTCCCCCGGCGTCGTGGAATCGGCCCGCAACGCCCTGCTGGCCGGCGCCCCCATTCTGTGCGACGCCCAGATGGTCGCCTCCGGAATCACCCGCCGCCGGTTGCCGGCCGGCAACGAGGTGGTGTGCACCCTGGGCGACCCGCGGGTGCCCGATCTCGCCACCCGACTCGGCACCACCCGCAGCGCCGCCGCCCTCGAGCTGTGGCGCGAGAGGCTGGCCGGCTCGGTGGTCGCGATCGGCAACGCCCCGACCGCACTGTTCCGGCTGCTGGACCTGATCGAGGCCGGCGCCGCTCGTCCGGCAGCCGTGATCGGGATCCCGGTCGGCTTCATCGGAGCCGCCGAGTCGAAGCAGGCGCTGGCCGACTCCCATGCCCGCACCGGCGCCCCCGAGTACCTGATCGTGCGCGGCCGGCGCGGCGGTTCGGCCGTCACCGCCGCCGCGATCAACGCGATCGCCAGCGAGGAAGAGTGAACGAGCTGCCCGACAGCACCGCCCGGCCACCAGGCCGGGGCACCGGACGGCTGGCCGGCGTGGGCCTCGGACCGGGCGATCCGGAACTGGTCACCGTCAAGGCGGCCCGGTTGATCAGCGCCGCCGACGTCATCGCCTTTCACAGCGCCCGGCACGGACGCAGCATCGCCCGGTCGGTCGCCGAGCCCTACCTGCGGCCCGGGCAGGTCGAGGAGGCGCTGATCTATCCGGTCACCACCGAGACCACCGACCATCCCGGCGGCTACGCCGGGGCGATGGAGGACTTCTACGCCGCCGCCACCGAACGGCTGGCCGCGCACCTGGAGGCCGGCCGCAACGTGGTGGTGATCGCCGAGGGCGACCCGATGTTCTACGGCTCCTACATGCACCTGCACAAGCGCCTGGCACACCGTTACCCGTGCGAGGTGGTGCCCGGGGTCACCTCGATCAGCGGCGCCTCCGCCGCACTCGGCCGGCCGCTGGTCGAGCACGAGGAGATCCTCACCGTGCTGCCCGGCACGCTGCCCGGCGAGGTGCTCGCCGACCGCTTGGCCGGCACCGACCCAGCCGTGGTGATGAAGCTCGGACGCACCTTCGACAAGGTGCAGCGCGCCTTCGCCACCGCCGGCCGGCTGGACGAGGCCTGGTACGTCGAGCGGGCCAGCACCGGCCAGCAGCGCATCCTGCCGCTGGCCGAGGTCGATCCGGCCGGGGTGCCGTACTTCTCGCTGGCGCTGCTGCCCAGCCGCGGAGGCGAGGCGATCCCCGCCCCGCGGCAGGGCACCGGCCGTGCCGAGCAGCGCGGCGAGGTGGTAGTGGTGGGCCTCGGCCCGGCCGGCCGGGACTGGCTGACCCCCGAGGTGCAGGCCGAACTCGCCGCCGCCGATGAGCTGGTCGGCTACACCACCTACCTGAACCGGGTGCCGGTCAACCCCCGCCAGCGCCGGCACGCCTCGGACAACCAGGTGGAGTCCGAACGCGCCGCCTTCGCCCTGGACCTGGCCAAGCGCGGGTCCCGGGTGGCCGTGGTGTCCTCCGGTGACCCCGGGGTGTTCGCGATGGCCAGCGCCGTGCTGGAGATGGCCGGCGACGAGCAGTGGCGCGACGTCGAGGTCCGGATCTGCCCAGGTCTGACGGCGGCCCAGGCGGTCGCCAGCCGGGGCGGGGC
>NZ_DASVQG010000085.1:0-1994 GCF_036389215.1 Jatrophihabitans sp. | reverse complement strand
CACTGCGCTCTAGGCTGACGCCGGGTTGCCGCGGCAACCTCCAGCAGGCGCACCCGCTCCGGAAGCAGCCCGGCCGGTGCCTGGCTGGTGCTGAAGGAGGGGGCAGTGACCGGATGCCGATTCCCAGCAATCTCAAGGCTTTCGGTGCCAGGAGCGTACCGATGAGGACGTTCGAGCACGCGGTGGTCACCGGCGGCGCCGGCTTTCTCGGCTCGCACCTGTGTCAGGAGCTGATCGCGGCCGGCACTGAGGTGACCTGCCTGGACAACTTCCTCACCGGAGTGCCGGACAACCTGGCGCACCTGCGGTCGGAGAACGGCTTTCGCCTGATCAAGTGCGATGTCACCGACTACATCCACGTGCCCGGACCCGTCGACCTGGTGCTGCACTTCGCATCGCCGGCGTCACCGGCTGATTACCTGCGGTTGCCGATCGAGACCATGAAGGTCGGCAGTGTCGGCACCCTGCACGCCCTGGGCCTGGCCAAGGAGAAGCGGGCCAGGTTCGTGCTGGCCTCCACGTCGGAAACCTATGGCGACCCGCAGGTGCACCCGCAGCCGGAGGACTACTGGGGGCACGTCAATCCGGTAGGCCCGCGCGGGGTCTACGACGAGGCCAAGCGGTTCGCCGAGGCGCTGACCGTGGCCTACCGCACGACGCACGGCGTCGATACCGCGATCGTCCGGATCTTCAACACCTACGGCCCCCGGATGCGTGCCGACGACGGCCGCGCGATCCCGACGTTCATCCAGCAGGCGCTGGCCGGGCAGCCGCTGACCGTGGCCGGGAACGGAAGCCAGACCAGGTCGGTGTGCTACGTCGACGACACGGTCCGAGGGGTGCTGGCCGTCGCCGGCAGCGACCTCGCCGGACCGGTCAACGTCGGCAGCCCGGATGAGATGACGATCCTGCGAATTGCAAGGGAAATCCTCGCGGTGACCGGGTCACGCTCGGACATCCGGTTCATCGACCTGCCGGTGGACGACCCGCTGGTGCGCCGGCCGGACACCACGCTGATCGAGCGGGAACTGGGCTGGCGCCCGCGGGTCAGCTGGGACGAGGGCATCCGGCGCACCGTCGCGGCCATCCTCGGCCTGCCCGGCTAGCGGCCCCACCACCGGTTTTCGGTGAATGGTGGCGCGAGAAGCACTTCCCCCCTAGAGTCGCTTCTGGCTGGGCAAGCAGCCTGCGGCAACACCTCGATTGGACGTGACCATCGAGCCGCGGTGAACAACACCGCCCCCTACTTCGCGGACTTACCTGATCGACTGTGCGGCCGCACTCGCAGATGTGTCCACAACGGCGGGGAATATGCGAATCCTTGGCATCAATGCGCTGTACCACGATCCGGCGGCTGCGCTGATCGTGGACGGCCGGATCGTCGCGGCCGCCGAGGAGGAACGGTTCAGCAGGCGTAAGCACGGCAAGCGTCCGGTGCCCTTCTCCGCCTGGGAATTGCCCGAGCTGTCGGCCGCCTGGTGCCTGGAACAGGCCGGCCTGAAGGCCGGTGACCTGGATGCGGTGACCTACTCCTTCGACCCGGCGCTGCACCTGCCGCCGCAGCAACTCGGCGTGTTCGACCCCTGGGACGAGCTTCGCCAGCGCTATGCGATCGCCGCTCCTGACTTCCTGGCCAGCGCGCTGCCGGGCCTGGATGCCTCGCAGGTCCGCTTCGTGGCTCATCATGTGGCGCATGCGGCATCGGCAGGGCTGGCCGCGCCGTTCGAACGGGACTGTGCCGTGCTGGTGCTCGACGGTCGCGGTGAGCGGCACAGCTCGCTGGCAGGCCTTTATTCACAAGGGGAATTGCAGATCCTGCACAGCCAGCAACTGCCTCACTCGCTCGGGTTACTGTACGAGGACGCCACCGAACACCTCGGCTTCCTGCGCAGCTCGGACGAGTTCAAGGTGATGGCGCTGGCCTCCTACGGCACGCCGCGCTTCCTCGACGACCTGCGTCCGCTGGTGCACGCCTGTGCCGACGGCGGCTTCCG
>NZ_DASVQG010000084.1:0-3222 GCF_036389215.1 Jatrophihabitans sp. | reverse complement strand
CTCGGCGCGGCGTCGAAGGAGCTTGACGTGACTGACCCCTACGATCCCTCGCTGCCCCGCTCCAGCTCAGACCTCGGCGGCGCACCCGGCACCGGGCCGCGGGTGCCGCCCGGCGATCTGGGGTCCGCGACCGGCCCGGCGATCACGCCCGGCGCCGAACCGGTGGCCGCGCCCGCGACCGGGATTCCCGCCTCGGGTGGCCGGGGAGCAGGCTCCGGCGCTCCCGCTCCGGGCTTCAACGAGAAGGGGCACGTCCGGGCCACCAAGGTCAGCGGGGTGTGGATCGGCCTGATCGCCACGGCGCTCTTCGTGATCCTGCTGATCATCTTCATCGCGCAGAACTCCCGGCGGGTCACCCTGCACTTCTTCGGCTGGCACGGTCAGTTCTCGCTGGCGCTGACGATCCTGCTGTCCGCCGTGCTGGGCGTGCTGCTGGTCGCCATTCCCGGCAGCCTGCGGATCATGCAGCTGCGCAGGGCGTTGCGCAAGAACGTCCCGGGCGGCAGGAGCCTCGGCTGATGCCAGGATCGGGCGAGGAGCTGGTGCGGCAACTCGGCCCGGCGGCGCATCCGGAGCGGCCGGTGGCCAAGCAGCGACCGGCCGGCGCGAGCGACGAGCTGGTGGCCGCGCTGGGCAAGCTGTCCGAGGCGCTGGAGGTGGTGGAGGAGGCTCGCGGCCTGCTCTACACCTTCCACCGCCGGTCCGGCCGAGCTGACCTGACGCTGCAGGAGGCGATTCAGGCCCTGCACGACGCGGGAGAGCCCGAGACCGCCCAGCAGGTCGCCGACGTCCTGGTCGGGCGTGACGTCATCCCCGGCTGCTGGACCTTCCAGATCGTGGAGCAGTACGACGCCCAGTACTGGCAGCCGTTCCGTGCCGTCGAGGCCGACGTCCGGCAGCGGTTCGCCGGCGGCACCGCGCACATCTACGAGGCCGAGATGAAGCACCGCGAGCAGCAACCGGGCCAGGGCTGAGCCGATCGCACGTTGGCGAGGCGGCTCGGCCCCAGCCGGTCGGTCTCAGCTCGGAACGGAGTCAGCCGGTCGGTCTCAGCTCGGAACGGACTCAGCCGGTCGGTCTCAGCTCGGAACGGAGTCGAAGACGTCCGGGTCCGGCCCGGTGCGCTCGTTGCGGTCCAGGCCGGAGATCATCCCGAGATCGGTGTCGGACAGCTCGAAGTCGAAGATCTCGAAGTTCTCCTGCATCCGCTTGGGATTGGACGACTTCGGGAACACGATGTTGCCGAGCTGGATGTGCCAGCGCAGCACCACCTGGGCCGGCGTCCGGTCGTGGCGGTCGGCCAGTTCGAGGATCGCCGGATCGTCGAGGACCAGTCCCTGAGCGATCGGGGACCAGGCCTCGGTGGCGATCTCGTGCTCGGCGTTGAAGGCGCACAGCTCGTCCTGCACCAGATAGGGGTGCACCTCGATCTGGTTGACCGCAGGCGGCACCTCGGTCTCAGCCCGCAGCTTGCGGATGTGGTGGGGCTGGAAGTTCGACACTCCGATCGCGCGGGTCCGGCCCTCGGAATAGACCCGCTCCAGCGCTCGCCAGGCCTCGGTGTAGTCGCGGATGGTCGCCAGCGGCCAATGGATCAGGAACAGGTCCAGACGGTCCAGGCCGAGGTCGACCAGACTTTGGTCGAAGGCTCGCAGTGCGTCGTCGAAGCTCTGCCGGTTGTTGTTGAGCTTGCTCGTCACGAAGATCTCGGACGGGTCCAGCCCGGACCTGGCGATCGCTTGCCCGACCTGCTTCTCGTTCTGGTACATCTGCGCGGTGTCGATGTGCCGGTAGCCGATGCGCAGCGCCTCGGTGACCGCCTCGGCGGTCTCGTCCGGCTTGATCTGGAAGACGCCGAATCCCAGTTGTGGGATCGCGACGCCGTTGTTGAGCGCTATGTTCGGAATTGAGGTCACCCGAGGATCTCCTAGCGGGAGGTGCGGCTGAGGCTGGCTCGCACTTCCATCGTGCCTCGCCGCTCGGGGTCGCTGTGCCAGGGGCCGGGTCGCTAGTCGGCTTGGGCCGGCGCGCCGTCAGCGACGGCGGCCGGTGCGTCGGCCAAGCCGAAACGGGACCGTAGCCGGCCGTAGAAGTCCGACGGCCCGAGGCGGACCAGGCGGGCGGGCTGGCGCGCCGGGGTGATGCCCACCCAGTCGCCGGGGTCGAGCACCCCGCGCAGCTGGCCGTCGATGCTGACTGCCACCTGGCCCGATCGCTCCAGCACCCGGACCGTGATCTGCTCGTCGGCGCCCACCACCAGGCTGCGGTTGAAGACCATGTGGGCGGCCACCGGGGTGAAGATCAGCGCCCGCACCCGGGGCGAGACGATCGGGCCGCCGGCCGCGAAGTTGTAGGCGGTGGAGCCGGTGGGGCTGGCCACGATCAGCGCGTCGGCCGAGTAGCTGGCGAACAGGGTGCCCTCGACGAAGACGCCGAGGCTAGCCTGCCGGTCCCGGGCCAGCTTCTCCAGGACGATGTCGTTGACCGCGGTGACGTCCAGGTCGACGCCGGCCGCGGAGCCTGGTTCGGCCGCTTTCCGGGGCGGCGGCGGCAGCAGCGGCCCGCGGCCGTAACGGAGCACCGACTGCAGCCCCGCCGGGATGTCCAGCGGCCGGGAGGCGCGCATGGTGAGCATCAACCGCTGGTCCAGCTGGGCGTGCCCGGCCACGAACGCGGTCAGCGCGGATTCGATGTCGTCGGGCTCGACCTCGGTGAGGAAGCCGACCCGGCCGACGTTGACGCCGAGCACCGGCACCCCGTCCTGCGCGGCGACCCGGGCACCGCGCAGGAAGGTGCCGTCACCGCCGACGGTGACGATCAGGTCCGGATGCCCGCTGGCGGCCGCCTCGTCGGCGGAGTTGCGCCGGCTGCTGCGCGGGCCGGCATGGTCGTCGTCCTGCCAGACGTCGACCTCGCAGACCGCGACACCGTGGGCAGCCGCCCAGCCGCGCACCCGGTCGGCGGCGGCCACGGCGGCGGGCCGGCCGTGGTGGATCACCAGGCCGATGCGGGTGCAGGCCCGGGCGGTGTCGCGGTTGTCCACAGCGTCCACCGTAGTGGGCAGGCCGGCCGGGCTTTCAGGGCTGGTGAGCCGGGCCTTTCAGAGCCCGTCGTCGGAGGAGGGGGCCCAGCGGAACTGTAAGAATGGGGGAGCCGTTGACCTGCCAGCAGGATCGGCGGACGACCGAGACCGCGGTGCAGGGGCCGGCGGCAGGGATGAGC
>NZ_DASVQG010000083.1:0-3823 GCF_036389215.1 Jatrophihabitans sp. | reverse complement strand
CGAGCGCCAGTCCGCCTGCTCGGCCGATCCGGTGCTGATCCGCACCGGCTGCCCGGCGGCGTTCGCGGCTGCCAGCGCCGCGATCGCCGGGTCCCGCTCGACACCGCTGACCCGCAGGCCGGCCCGGGCGAAGGCCCGCGCGTCGGAGCCGATGCCGCAGCACAGGTCCAGCACCGAGGCCAGCCCCGCGCCGGCGAACCGGGCGGCCCGGTGATCGGCGACCTCGATCCGGGTGGCCTGCTCCAGGCCGTCGGCGGTGAACAGCAGCCGCCCGGCCAGGCTGCCGAACTTCGTCCGGGCGGCGGCCCGCAGGCCGGCCTGGGTCAGTGCCGCGGTGGCCAGCTCCGGCGGCAGCAGCCGGCGGGCTGCCGCCGCCCGGCGAACCGGGTCGGTTTCGGTCACCGACTCCACCAGCCCGATCGCCCGTTCCAGCTCGGCCCTGCCCGCCGGGGCGGTGACGTCGCCGACGGCGCCGGGAAACTCGGGAAGCACCCGGCAAGTGTGTCCTAAACCTCTGCAACATTTCCGGCTGCCATCGTGTCAACACGGGAAAGGAAGGCGAACACCATGGCCGAGGTCACCGACTTCACCCAGTTCACTGATTTCACCGCGTTCGTGCGGGCGCACAGCACGACACTGCTCCGCTCGGCGTTCCTGCTGACCGGGGAGCTGGCCGCGGCCGAGGACCTGGTCCAGGACACCTTCCTGCGGCTGTTGCCGCGCTGGTCGAAGGTGGCGGCCGCCGACGTGCCGCTGGCCTACGTCCGGCGTTCGATGACCAACAACTTCCTCAACGGCAGGCGACGCCGGGCCGGGCACGAGATGCTCTTCGCCGACCCGCCCGAACGCGGCTACGACAGTGACCAGGCCGGCCTGCTGAGTGACCGGGAAGTGGTGCGCGGGCTGCTGGCCAGCCTGCCGCCGAAGCAGCGCGCGGTCCTGGTGCTGCGGTTCTACGACGACCTCAGCGATGCCCAGATCGCCGCCGACCTCGGCTGCCGGCAGGGCACCGTGCGCAGCATCGTCAGCCGCAGCCTCGCCACGTTGCGGGCTGAGACCGAGCGACGATCACGACCGCGAGACATCTCGCCGACGAATGGAAACCTGCGATGAGCCACGAAACCGAACCCGCTGCCGTCCAACTGCGCCAGGCGCTGGTCGCCGAGGCCCGGACGGTCAGCGCCGGCCCGGCGTTCACCGAGCGGGTGATCGGCGCGGCGCAGGCCTCGACGGCGACCCTGCCCACAGCGGTCCCGGGCCCGCTCTCAGGTCCGCGTTCAGGCCCGTTCCCCGGCCCGTTCTCGGCCGATGACGGCTCGTCCGCCGGCCAGCGTGGCTGGCGGGGCTGGATCCTTCCGGCCGCTGCGGCGGCCGTGGTGGCGGTGCTGCTGGCAGGCGTCCTGGTCGGCACCTCGCTGCTGCGACCGGATCGCCAGCCGCCCGCCGCTCAGCCCAGCCCGACCTCGTCGAGCACCAGCGCACCGGCGCCCAACGGCACGCCCAGCGCCACCGCCAGGCCCACACCGAGCACCAGCCCGTCCGGCGGGGCGAGCACGCCCGTCCAGGGCGGTCTGCCGGCGGGCGGGCCGGTACCGGCCGGGTTCAAGGCGGTGGACCTGACCTGGGTGAGCACCGATGTCGGGTACGCGCTGGGCACCGCGCCCTGTGTCAGCGCGCCGTGCACCTCGATCCTGCGAACCGTCGACGGCGGCAAGAGCTGGGTGGGCCTGCCGGCCCCGAATGCGATGCTCAGCCAGACCGACACCTGCTCGAACAGCTGCGACCTGGTGACCCACCTGCGCTTCGCCAACCCCGACGTGGGCTATGCCTTCAGCTTCAACGCCCTCTTCCTGACCACCGACGGAGGCAAGCACTGGGCCAGGCAGCAACCCGACGGCTCGGCGTACTCCCTGGAGATCGTCGACGGCATGGCACTGCGGGTGCTCGGCCAGGCGCCCTCCTGCGCCCCGGGCTGCAAGTTCCGGGTGCAGCGCGCCGCGATCGGCGGCACCGAGTGGGACGACGTCGCGTTGCCGCCCGGCGCCCGCAGTGCCGGGGCGCAACTGGCCGCCAGCGGCCGCACCGCGGTGCTGGCCACCTTCGGCAACCCCGCCGGGGGTGCGCAGGACGCCACCTCGGTGCTGTTCACCTCGACCGACGGCGGCGCCACTTGGCGCAAGGTCGGCGAGCCGTGCCCGCGTACCAGCGGCGGTGGCGAGGTCGACACGGTTGCGGTCACGGTTGCCCCGGATGCCTCGATCACCGGACTGTGCACCCCCCGCGGCGACAGCGGCCCCAAGTTCACCATGACCTCCACCGACGGCGGGGCGCACTTCACCGCCGCGCCGCCCAGCCTCGGTGCCGCGACCGGCGACGTGCTGGGAGCCGCCTCGGCGACCACCTTGCTGGTGAGCCTGGACCAGCTGTACCGCAGCACCGACGGCGGCCAGCACTGGCAGCGCACCGGCAACGGCGGCAAGGGACCGGGCGCGGCGTCCTGGATCGGCTTCGAGAACTCCTCGGTGGGCCGGGTGCTGGAGGTTGACGGGCCCGGCACGGCGGCGTCGGGCACGGTCTGGACGACCACTGACGCGGGCCGCAGCTGGAGGGCCAACACCTTCGGCTGACAGCCGGACCCCGGTGTTGAGAGCTGGCACTCTCAGAGCTAGAGTGCTAGTGAAGGCATGGCTGACCCCCGCGACGGCAGCTGGCCGACCAGAAACAGCCCGACATCTGAACAGACATTCCATTACCCGGTAAGACCCCAGGAGGGGAGCTGAGCGTGACCGCCACCAAGGTCAACATCAAGCCGCTTGAGGACCGCATCGTCGTCCAGGCACTGGAGGCCGAGACCACCACCGCCTCCGGCATCGTCATTCCCGACACCGCCAAGGAGAAGCCCCAGGAGGGCACCGTCCTCGCGGTCGGCCCCGGCCGCGTCGACGACAACGGCAACCGCATTCCGATCGACGTCTCCGAGGGCGATGTCGTCCTGTACTCCAAGTACGGCGGCACCGAGGTCAAGTACGCCGGCCAGGAGTACCTGGTGCTCTCGGCGCGGGATGTCCTCGCCGTCATCGTCAAGTAACCGCACCCGCCTTACCGAGATGCCCCGGAGCGCTCTGCGCCCCGGGGCGTTCTCGGCTTTCCGTTCCCGCACGGCTTCAGAGAGGAACCATCCATGGCGAAGCTCCTCAGCTTCAACGAGGACGCCCGGCGTGCGCTCGAGCGCGGCGTCGACAAGCTGGCCAACACCGTCAAGGTCACGCTCGGCCCGCGTGGCCGCAACGTGGTGCTGGACAAGTCCTACGGTGCGCCGCTGATCACCAACGACGGCGTCACCATCGCCCGTGAGATCGAGCTGAACGACCCGTTCGAGAACCTGGGCGCCCAGCTGGTGAAGTCGGTGGCCACCAAGACCAACGACGTCGCCGGTGACGGCACCACCACCGCCACCGTGCTGGCCCAGGCCATGGTCAACTCAGGCCTGCGCAACATCGCCGCGGGCGCCAGCCCGGGCGGCCTGAAGCGCGGTATCGACCTGGCCGTCGACGCGGTCTGCAAGGCGCTGGACGCGGCCGCCACCCCGGTCGAGGGTGAGCAGGGCATCGCTCACGTCGGCACCATCTCCGCCCAGGACGCCCAGATCGGCGCCCTGATCGGCCAGGCCATGACCAAGGTCGGCAACGACGGCGTGATCACCGTCGAGGAGTCCAACACCCTGGCCACCGAACTCGAGTTCACCGAGGGCATGCAGTTCGACAAGGGCTACATCTCGCCCTACTTCGTGACGGATCCAGAAGGCCTCCTCGCTTCTTTTGAC
>NZ_DASVQG010000082.1:0-13597 GCF_036389215.1 Jatrophihabitans sp. | reverse complement strand
CCGCCACTAGGAGTGGGCGATGTTGTCCCAGCCCTCGACGTCCTTCGGGCTGCGCGGATCAGGCCCCACGTAGCGAGCTGAGGGCCGGACCAGCCGCCCGGTCTTCTTCTGCTCCATGATGTGCGCGCACCAGCCGGCCGTCCGGGCACAGCTGAACAGGGACGGCATCATGTGCGGCGGCACCTCGGCGAAGTCCAGGATCACCGCCGCCCAGAACTCGACGTTGGTCTCGATCCGCTGATCGGGGCGGCGTTCGCGCAGTTCGGCCAGAGCCGCCTGCTCCAAGGCCACCGCCGCGTCAAAGCGGGTCGCGCCCAGTTCCTTGCAGGTACGGCGCAGCACCCGGGCCCGGGGGTCCTCCGCGCGGTAGACCCGGTGGCCGAAGCCCATCAGCCGTTCCTTGCGGTCGAGGATGTCGCGGACCACCTTGCGGGCATCGCCGGTCCGTTCGACGCTGTCGAGCATCGGCAGCACCCGGGCCGGCGCGCCGCCGTGCAGCGGTCCCGACATCGCGCCAATGGCTCCGGAGATCGCGGCCGCCACGTCGGCGCCGGTCGAGGCGATCACCCGGGCGGTGAAGGTCGAGGCGTTCATGCCGTGCTCGGCTGCCGAGACGAAGTAGGCGTCCACGGCGTCGACGTGCTTGGGGTCGGGCTCGCCCCGCCAGCGGGTCATGAACCGCTCGACGATGGTGCGGGACTGGTCGATCCGCGACTGCGGAACGGCCGGCGCGCCGACCCCGCGGGCCGACTGGGCCACGTAGGACAGCGCCATCACCGAGGCACGAGCGGCCTGCTCGCGGGCCTCGTCGTCGCTGATGTCCAGCAGCGGGCGGTAGCCCCAGATCGGGGAGAGCATCGCCAGCGCGGCCTGCACGTCCACCCGGACGTCACCGGTGTGCACCGGGATCGGGAACGGCTCGGCCGGCGGCAGGCCGGGCCCGAACTTGCCGTCCACCAGCAGCGCCCACACGTTGCCGAAGGTGACGTGGCCGACCAGCTCTTCGATGTCGACACCGCGGTAGCGCAGCGCGCCGCCGTCCTTGTCCGGCTCGGCGATCTCGGTTTCGAACGCGATGACGCCCTCGAGGCCGGGGCTGAAATCGTCTGACATGCAACTGACTCCGATCATCTGGTCAGCTCACCGACCCGCGCTTGGTGAGCCGGCGCGAGAGGCTCGCTGGAGGCGGGCGCGATGCCGGTGCCCCCGACCCGTCCATTGTTACCTATCGAGCCATGGCGGGGTTATGCGGCTGCGCCCAGCCGGTGGGCAGGCTGGAAGAATGGCCCGGTGAGCGTCTCCGGGAGTGATGTCGACAGCGAACCCGTCGATCCCCTGGCGGGGCTGGCCAGCACCCGGCGCTCCTACGGCGCCGGTGAGCTCAGCGAGGCCCAGCTGGCCCCGACCTGGCTGGAGCAGCTGCGGGTCTGGTTCGGCCAGGCGATCGCCGACGACCGGATCGCCGAGCCCAATGCCATGCAGGTGGCGACTGCCGACGCCGAGGGCCGGCCGGACATCCGGACCGTGCTGGCACGCGGGTTCGACGCCGCCGGCGTGGTCTTCTACACCAACTACGAGTCCGCCAAGGGACGCCAGCTGGCCACCAACCCGGTGGCTGCCGCGCTCTTCTCCTGGCTGCCGCTGGAGCGCCAGGTGCGCCTGCGCGGGCCGGTCGCCAAGGTCGACCCGGCCGAGACGGCCCGTTACTTCGCGTCCCGGCCGCGGGGCGCGCAGCTGGCGGCCTGGGCCTCGCCGCAGTCCCAGCCGCTGGCCGGCCGGACGGAGCTGGAGCGGCGGCTCGCCGAGGTCACCGAGCGCTTCGGCGACGCCGAGATCCCGCCACCGCCGCACTGGGGCGGCTTCCGGATCACGGTGACCGAGGCCGAATTCTGGCAGGGCCGGGAGTTCCGGCTGCATGACCGGTTGCGGTACCGGCTGGTGGCCCCAGCCGGGGCGGTGAACCCGGCCGGGGCGGTGAACCCAGCCGGGGCGGTGAACCCAGCCGGCGCCGGGGCGCGGTGGCTGGTGGAGCGGCTGGGCCCATGACCCAGGACGGTGCGCAGGGCCCGGCCGAAGCGGTCGTCGAGGCCGAGCCCGAGGCCGGTGTCGGCTGGTTGCGCCACCATGCCATCGACACCGCGCCGCTGAGGATCGCCCCGTTCCGGCGGCAGGTGCTGGGTCAGGGCACCTCGTTCATCGGCGCGATGCTGACCGCGGTGGCGGTGCCGGTGCAGGTCTACGAGCTGTCGCATTCCTCGCTGCAGGTCGGCCTGGTCGGGCTGGTCGGCCTGCTCCCGCTGGTGATCTTCGGCCTGTACGGCGGGGCGATCGCCGATGTCATCGACCGCCGCACGCTGTTGCTGGTCAGCTCGCTGGGCACCTGGGCGTGCACCGTCGGGTTGCTGTTGCAGACCCTGGCGGGCCTTGCCAGCGTGCCGCTGATCCTGGCTCTGGTCGCCGTCCAGTCAGGCTTCTTCGCCGTGGCCTCGTCGGCACGGGGTGCCATCATCCCCAGGATCGTGCCCGTCGAGCTGGTGCCGGCGGCCAACACCCTGACCTTCACCGTGGGCAACGTCGGGCAGGTGATCGGCCCGCTGATCGCCGGCGTGCTGGTCACCCGCTCCCACGGTTTCGCCTATGCCTACGCCGTCGATGCCGCCCTGTTCACCCTGGCGATGTACGCCGCCCTCCGGCTGCCGCGGATCCCGCCGGACGGCCGGTCGCAGCGGGCCGGCCTGCGCTCGGTGCTGGACGGCCTGCTGTTCATCAGCGGCCGCCCGGTGCTGCTGATGTCCTTCGTGGTCGACATCGTGGCGATGGTGTTCGCGATGCCCCGGGCGCTCTACCCGCAGGTCGCCGCCGATCGCTGGGACGGCCAGGTGGGCCCGCTGTATGCCGCCATCGCGATCGGTTCGGTGCTGGCAGGGCTCTCCGGCGGCTGGATCGGCCGGGTCCGCCGGCAGGGTGTGAGCCTGACCGCGGCCGTCGTCGTGTGGGGGCTCTGCGTGGCGGTCAGCGGCCTGGCCCACCAGCTCTGGCTGGCGGTGCTGCTGCTGGCGGTGGCCGGCGCGGCCGACCTGATCAGCGCGGTGTACCGCCAGACCATCCTGCAGACCTACGCCCCCGACCAGATGCGCGGCCGGATGCAGGGCGTCTTCGTGGTGGTGGTGGCGGGCGGCCCGCGGCTGGGAGATCTGCGGGCCGGCGCCACCGCGAGCTTGACCTCGGTGACGGTGTCCTGGGTGGGCGGTGGCCTGCTGTGCGCCGGCGGGGCGCTGGTGGCGGCTCGGGCGGTCCGGTCCTTCTGGCACTACGACGCCCGGCGGCCGGCGGTTGAGCCGGACTCGCTACCGTCGGGTTCATGAGCTTCCAGGGCAGCCGCTATGAGATCGACGCCGGTCCGTACCGCGCGGCGCTGGCCGAGGTCGGCGCCGGCCTGGCCGGTTTCTGGCACGACGGCGTGCCGGTCACCGTGGAGAGCCCGCCGGACGGGTTGCCGCCGAAGTCGACCGGCGCGGTGCTGCTGCCCTGGCCGAACCGGATCGCCGGCGGCCGCTACTCCTTCGACGGCGTGGACTACCAGCTGCCGCTCACCGAGCCCGCCAAGCTCAATGCCAGCCATGGCCTGGTCAGGTTCGTCCGGTGGAGCGCGGGCGCCCAGGACCGCTCGTCGGTCACGCTGGTCCACGACCTGGTGCCGCAGACCGGCTACCCGTTCGAGCTGCGCTTGCAGGTCAGCTACTCCCTCGACGCCGGCACAGGGCTGCGGGTGCAGGCCGTGGTCAGCAACACCGGCCGGTCCGCGGCACCGTTCGGGGCCGGCTTTCACCCCTACCTCGACCTGGGCGGCCACGACCTCGACTCCGCCGAGCTGCTGGTGCCGGCCGCGGCGGTGTTCGACACCGACGACCACCAGATCCCGACCGGCCGCCGCCCGGTCCAGGGCACCGAGTTCGACTTCACCGCGATCCGGCCGATCGGCAGCGTGCGGCTGGACCACGGCTTCGCCGAACTCACCGGTTCGGCGGCGGTGCTGCGCACCGAGCAGCGGGCCGTCGAGGTCAGGTGGGATGCCGCCTACCGCTACCTGCAGGTGTTCACGCCGCCGTTCATCACTCCCGGGCGCAACGCGGTGGCGATCGAGCCGATGAGCTGCCCGGCCAACGCCTTCAATTCCGGTGAGGGGCTGATCCGGCTCGAGCCCGGGGACGCCTGGACGGGCGACTGGGGCATCCGGCTGATCTGAGCGGCATCTGGCCCGGCGGGTCAGTGCGGACCTGCGCGGTGGCGAGCCCGCGGTGACCCGCTCAGCGGGACTGCAGCGCGTCCAGCGCGACCGCCATCGCCGCCGCCACGCGGCCGTCGACCCGACCGCCCGGGACGGTGACCTCGTAGCGGTCCCGCAGCGAGCGCTTGCGCACCGAGGAGAGGACGACGTCCCCCTGCGCGTCGGTGAAGTCGAAGTGGAAGAGGAACGGCGACGGCAGGTCACCGACAAAGGGCAGGGACTCCCACAGGCGCCGGGCGATGGCGACGCCCTGGCTGCGCTCGGTCCCGCTGGCGACGCCTGCCGGCGAGGTGAGCTCCCACGAGGACCGCAGCAGGGACTTGGCGAACTCCTTGCGGAAGCTGCCGATCGGCTGACCCTCGGCGTCCAGCACGTCGTACGTGGCGGCCAGGTCGATCCGCTTGCGTGCCTTGAAGCTGAACACCGGCACGGAGCGCTTCTCGTCGGCGTAGAACGTGACCTGCTCCTTGAACGCCATCCGCTTCTGCTGCGCGACGGCCAGCACGTCGCCCTCGGAGCCGTCCGGGAGGGCCGCACGGATCTCGTAGCGGTTCACCCCGATGGTGATCTTCTGCTTGACGAAGAAGTGGTCCAAGTTCGCGAGGTTGGTCATGGTTGCTCCGACGTCTGGGGTCAGGGGTGGGTTCCCGGGCAGTCTTTCACGCCAGTCGTCGGCCACGCCCTCCACGGTGGGCAGCGGCAGCTGCTCCACCTCGGACCGTGCGGCGGGCCGCCTACCGCTACCTGCAGGTGTTCACGCCGCCGTTCATCACTCCCGGGCGCAACGCGGTGGCGATCGAGCCGATGAGCTGCGCGGCCGATGCCTTCAACTCCGGCGAGGGTCTGATCCGGCTGGAACCGGGGACGCCTGGACCGGCAACTGGGGCATCCGGAGGTCTAGCTGGCGGCCGAGCGGCTGATCCGAGGCCGACATCTGGTCGAGGACGGGCGGGCGGTGGATGTCAGGCGCCCGGAACGGGCTCGAGCTGGCGTAGTCACGGTGCTCGTCGATGAGGTCGGGGAACTGACCGTTGGAGGTGCGGCTATCTGGATGCAGGAGAAGTTCAGGTCGTCCGACTTCACCGGCGGTGAGACCCCAGCCGTTGGTGTCGACCGGGCGGTGGGGCTCGGACTGAGGGTGGCGCTGGCATTGATGGACGCGGCGTTCGATGCCGTCGGCACTACCAGCTCGGGAATGGGGACTCCTTGACAGGTTGTTGGGTGATCCACCGCTACGACAATCTGCAGGCCCGCCTTGCCTGCAGGGAGCAATACATCGAACGTCGCGTCCGCTACGCCATCAGCATCCGCACCGGTCTGGGATCGATAGATGGACTGAGATATCGGGGCTCCGAGTGGCGTGACGTTCACATAGACCGTCTGTTTCGCCGTCAAGTTGTCCAGCTGCATCTTCACCGTGAGCACCGGCCGCTGACCCGTTGGAAAGGTCCAGCTTGCTGACAACCGGGGTTGATCGGCTGTACCGGTGGATTTGCTCATTCCATCGAAAAGTACCAGCGCCGCCCAGCTGAACAGCACCAGTCCCAAACCCGACAGTACGAACCGTGCGATCTTTGCCGGCTGACTCGCGGTAGTACCAGTTGTCGTCCGTGTCACGGTGTCGGGCGCAGCACCTAACACTCGTGTCGTCGTGAGATTGGGTTGGGCCAGCGCCGAGGCCACGAAGGTAAGAAGGAGGGCTATCAGAACCAGGACCAACATGCCCTTGAAGTGGCCTGGATTGTTCCGTAACAGACGCGGGACCCCGCCGGTGAAGGTGCCCACCAGCCCGGTCACGGTGGTGATGACGGTCAATCCGGTGGCGATCAGCTTGGCACCGTCGAGGCCACCTGCGTCATCAGCCATCGTTCACCCCCCGCCGCCGTCAAGCAGCCGCTGAATGACGAGGAAGAGCCTAGGCGTGCGAATACCTTCCAACAAGATGAATTTCTACTACTCAACAGTGCTGAATCACATTGAGTCGGGGCGCGTCGGTTCGAGCCCGCGGCCGCCTAAATCGGCAGTCGTGGGTGTCGGCGCCGACTCCGTGGTCAGCGGTGCGCCTCGCGGAGTTGGTTGTAGTCGGCCAGGCTGGCGGACCGCTCCGTCGCGTGGTCCACGATCCGTTCCGGATAGCCGGCCGGCAGCCCTGCCGGATCGCGCCACGGCTCGTGGATGTACTTGGCCGGCAGCTCGGCCAGCTCGGGAACGTAGCGACGGACGTAGTCGCCGGCCGGATCGAACTTCTTGCCCTGCAGGACGGGGTTGAAGATCCGGTAGTACGGCGCCGGGTCGGTTCCGGTGCCGGCGACCCACTGCCAGCCGTGGGCGTTGCTGGCCAGGTCGCCGTCGACCAGGTGGCGCATGAAATACCGGGCGCCGTCCGTCCACTCCACGTGCAGGTCCTTCACCAGGAACGAGGCGACGATCATCCGCACCCGGTTGTGCATCCAGCCCTCGGCCAGGATCTGACGCATCCCGGCGTCCACGATCGGATAGCCCGTCCGGCCCGCGGCCCAGGCGGCCAGCCGCTGCTCGGCCAGCGAACCGGTGGCGAAGGGCAGGCCTTGCAGCTGCCCGTGGTAGTACTGCCGCGCCGAGTCAGGACGGTGGTACAGCACGTCGGCGTAGAACTCCCGCCAGGCCAGTTCCTTGCGATACACCTCATGCCCCGGCGCGAGATCGGCCAGCAAGGTGCGCGGATGGATCGTGCCCCACTTCAGGTGCACCGACATGTGCGAGGTGCGGTCCAGGTCCGGCCGGTCCCGCTGGTCGGCGTAGTCCTCGATCCGGTCGGTAACGAAGCTTCGCCAGGCCTGCCCGGCGGCCGCCTCACCCACGTCGGGCAGCCGCAGGCCGTCCGGCAGCTCCGGGTCCGCGGGCAGGCCGTCGGAGCGGGCCGAGATCCAGCGCGGGCGCACCGTGCGGGCCGGCTGTGGCCAGCCGTGCCGGCGCCAGCCCCGGTAGAAGGCCGAGTAGACCTTGAAGCTCTCGCCGCTGCTGTTGACCACCCTCCCCGGCGCCACCGCGTAGGCCGAGCCGGTGCGCACCAAGGGCACCGGCAGCGCCTGGGCCACCGCCTCGTCCCGCGCCGCTCCGTACGGCCCGAAGTCCGCGGCGCAGTGCACCGAATCCGTCGCGACCTCCTGGCAGAGCCGGCTCAGCACGTCACCCGGACTGCCGTGCCGCACCACCAGGTTGCCGCCGAGCTGGGAGTCCAGCACCCGCAGGGTGCGGTACAGCACTGCCAGCCGGGGTGCGCCCGAGGGCCGCAGCAAGGCCGGGTCGAGCACGAACACGCCGAGCACCGAGCCGTCGCCGGCCTCGGTGGCGGCGACCAGCGCCGGGTTGTCGAGTAGCCGCAGATCACGGCGGAACCACATCACTGCGGGCATGGGATCGACGGTATGCGTTTGCGCCGTGATGTGGTGAAGTACCTGCATGGAGTTGACCAAGTTCGGCCATGCCTGCGTCCGGATCAGCGACGGCGACCGGCGGCTGGCCATCGATCCGGGCATGTTCAGCGAGGTCGCCGAAGCCCTCACCGACATCGACGCGGTACTGATCACCCATGAGCACCCGGACCATCTCGACGTCGACAAGCTCGCCGCCGCGGCCGCGCGGAACCCGGACCTGCGGGTGTGGGGGCCACAGTCGATCGTCGATCAGCTGGCCGGCAACCAGGCGCTGGGCGAGCGGCTCACCGCCGTCGGGCCCGGACAGTCCTTCGTCGCAGGCGGCCTGCAGGTGCGCACCTACGGCGGCCAGCACGCGCTGATCCATTCCTCCATCCCGGTGATCGCCAACGTCGGCTACCTGGTGGGCGACGCGGTCTATCACCCGGGAGACTCCTACATCGTTCCGAACGCCTCGGTCGAGGCGCTGCTGGTGCCGGTCAACGCGCCCTGGGCCAAGGTGGCAGAGACCGTGGACTTCACCATCTCGGTGCGGGCGCCGAGGGCCTTCCAGATCCATGACGGCCTGCTCAACGACGCCGGGTTCGGCCTGTACGAGGGCCAGCTCGCTCGGGTGGGACAGCTGTACGGGGTGACCCGCTTCCAGCACCTGGCCTCCGGCGAGAGCGTCGACCTATGAGTGAGCATCGCAGCGAGCGCAGCGAGCAAGGACGAGCGCAGCGAGCAAGGAGCGGAGCGAATGACTAGCCCTGTGACTGGCCCGACTAGCTCGCTGGCGGCTGCCCGCGCCTTGCTGGCCAGCCACCCGATCGTCGATGGCCACAACGATCTCCCTTTCGAACTCAGGCACTTGGTCAACTACGACCTGGCCGCCTACGACATCGGCCAGCGGCAGAGCCGGACCCATACCGATCTGGTCCGGCTGGCCGAGGGTGGCGTCGGCGCGCAGTTCTGGTCGGTGTTCGTGCCGGCCGGCTGGGCGGGTGAGCGGGCGGTCACCGCCACCTTCGAGCAGATCGACGTCGTGCACCGGATGGTGGCCCGCTATCCCGACCGGATGGTGCTGGCCAGGACCGAGGCCGACGTCCGGCAGGCCTGGAGCCAGGGCAAGCTGGCGAGCCTGATGGGAGCCGAGGGCGGTCACTCGATCGACAGCTCGCTGGCCGTGCTGCGGGCGATGTGCAGCCTGGGCGTGAAGTACCTGACGCTCACCCACAACGACAACGTGCCGTGGGCGGACTCGGCCACCGACGAGCCGGTGCTGGGCGGGCTGAACGAGTTCGGCCGCGAGGTGGTCCGAGAGCTGAACCGGCTCGGCATGCTGGTGGACCTGTCGCACGTCTCGGCCGACACCATGCGCGATGCCCTCGCGGTGACCAGCGCGCCGGTGATCTTCAGCCACTCCTCGGCCCGGGCGGTCTGCGACCACGTGCGCAACGTGCCCGACGACGTGCTCAGCACGCTGGCCGGCAACGGCGGCGTCTGCATGGTGACCTTCGTCCCGTACTTCGTCAG
Source organism: Jatrophihabitans sp. (assembly GCF_036389215.1). GTDB lineage: Bacteria > Actinomycetota > Actinomycetes > Mycobacteriales > Jatrophihabitantaceae > Jatrophihabitans_A. Next base: position 4,378 of record NZ_DASVQG010000082.1, on the reverse strand, counting down.
CGAGGACTGCCGCGCCTACGAGGCCGAGGTGACCGCGCAGATGGTCGAGCGGGGCGAGAACATCCGGGACTGGCAGGCCCGGATGGCTGCCATCGCCCGCTACGCGGCCAGCGGCAAGCCGCGACCGGAGGCGACCGTCGGCCAGGTCGCCGACCACATCGAGCACGTCCGCGAGGTTGCCGGCGTGGACCACGTCGGGCTCGGTGGGGACTACGACGGCTGCGACCAGTTGCCGGTGGGGCTGGAGGACGTGACCGGCTACCCGGCGCTGGTCGCTGAGTTGGTGGACCGGGGCTGGTCCGACGCCGAACTGGCCGCACTGGCCGGTGAGAACGTGCTCCGGGTGCTCGCCGACGCCTACCGTTGATCCGCTCGAATACCGGCGTAAGTGGCGCTTTCACGCGTATTAAATACTTCACCTTCTAAGGTGCGTTAAGCCCCAAATCGGCTACTCCGTTGCCTCCGGAAGGTTTCCCATGCCTCAGGTCCACCTGCGACTGCCCCGACGGGCGGCCATCCTCGGGCTCGCCGTGCTGACCGCGGCCGGCATGGTGAGCGCCGCGGCGCTGGCCGGCCACCCCGCCCCCGCCCAGGCGGCTCAGATTGCCCAGGCGGCCGCCTACCGGGTGCTCTTCGACGCCAGCCATGGTGAGACGGCCGGCAACGCCGACTGGATCATCTCGACCTCGCAACCCGACCCGCTGGCTCAGAACGCCACCCCGACGTCGGAAACGTCCTGGACCGGGGCCCTCTCGGCCTGGGGTGTGGCGCTGCAGAGGACCGGTCGCTACGCGCTCAAGACGCTGCCCGCCGGGGGCCGGATCAGCTACGGCGACACCACCAACGCCCAGGACCTGAAGAACTACGACACCTTCGTGCTGGCGGAGCCGAACGTCGTGCTGAGTGCCGCCGAGAAGACCGCGATCATGAACTTCGTGAAGAACGGCGGCGGGCTGTTCATGGTGTCCGATCACACCGGCAGCGACCGCAACAACGACGGCTGGGACTCGCCGAAGATCCTCAACGACCTGATGAGCAACAACACCGTCGATTCCACCGACCCGTTCGGCTACTCGATCGACCTGCTCGACATCTCCAGCGAGAACCCGAATGTGATCGGCTCTGCCGCCGGGTCGGACCCGATCATCCGCGGCCCGTTCGGGACGGCGACCGGAACCATCATCCGCGACGGCACCACCGTCACCCTCAAGCCCGCGGACAACGCCGGCGTCCGCGGTGAGATCTTCCGGGCCGGGTTCTCCGCCTCGGGCAACACCGGAGCGGCGGTGGCGACCTCGACGTTCGGCTCCGGCCGGGTGATGTTCTGGGGTGACTCGTCACCGATCGACGACGGGACCGGCCAGTCCGGCAACACCCTGTTCAACGGCTGGAACGACCCGGCCGGGACGGACGCCACGGTGGCGTTGAACGGCACCGAATGGCTCTCCAGCGGCGGGGCCGGCACCAGTACCTGCAGTTCACCCGGCCAGAAGTTGGCCAACCCCGACTTCGAGAGCGGCGCGACGGGCTGGTCGGCCAGTGTGGGCGTGATCACAAACGACCCCGCCGAGCCGGCGCACAGCGGCACCTGGAAGGCGTGGCTGGACGGTTACGGCACCAGCCACAGCGACTACCTGGGCCAGACGTTGTCCATTCCGGCCGGCTGCGCGGCCACGCTGGCGTTCTACCTGCACATCGACACCGCCGAGACCACGACGACGACCGCGTACGACAAGCTGACCCTCCAGTTCGGTACCACCGTGGTGATGACGCTCTCCAACCTGAACAAGAACACCGGATACGTGCTGCGGACCGTCAACCTCTCGGGGATGGCCGGCCAGACCTTGGCGTTCAGGTTCACCGGCACCGAAGACGCTTCCCGGCAGACCTCATTCGTCCTCGACGACGTCACTCTCACCGCCAGTTAGCATCTCGGCCGGCGCGTCGCCTGCGGAACCCTCGATGGAGTGCACTGATCTGTGCTGAATTACCGGCGTGGCGAAGCGCCCGAAATGGCTCGGATGCCGGGACCATGCGTTGTGCGGACGCGCGTTCCATGGGATGGTGAATTTGCTGTGTGGTCGATCAGCCGGGGAAAGGGGAACCCCACTACATAGATGGCGGTAGGCCGATGTATGCGACGCAGGCGTCCGGTCCCGAGCCCCTGGGGCACAAGACCGGCGGCGCGCAACTGCGTGAGCTGCTGCTGAGTGGTCTGGTCGACCGGCTTCCCGCCGCGATCTATGCCGCTGAATCGGGCGCGAATGGCCAATGGGTGTACGCCAGCCCCCAGATCAAGGAGATCCTCGGCTTCGGTGCCGAAGACCTGATTGCCGACCCCAGCCTGTGGGCCCGGCAACTGCACCCTGAGGATCGTGACTGGGTGTTGCGTTCGGAGGCGATGCTGCCCCGAAATGGCCGCTCCCAGGTCGAATACCGGATGATCCGCCGCGATGGCCAGGTGATCTGGGTGCTCGATGACGCGCTGCTGGACGAGATGGACCAGAGGGCGGTTCAACACGGGCTGCTCTATGACATCACCGCCCGCAAGCGCACCGAATTGCTGCTCGCCGAGCACGCCGACATCGTCGAGCGAGTGGCCCGGGGCGATGAGCTGGAGTCGACCCTGATCGAGCTGGCCACCGCGACCGAGGCGGTCAGCGGCACTGCCCGCTGCCTCATCGAGATCGAGGCCGGTGCCGGGCTCGGGCGCCCGCTCCTGAGCTGCTCCGACGGCGCGCTCGAGGCTTCCGAACGCGGCCGGTTCGGGCCGGCCAGCCATCAGGCGGACTTCGCCACACCGAGCGGCAGCCCGCTGGGCCGGGTGAGCCTGCACTATCCGGACCTTGCGGTGGCCCATGACCGCGACGGCGACCTGGCCGGCTGGGCGGCGAGCCTGGCCTCGGTGGCGGTGCTGCGAGCCGCCGAGCATGCCCGGGTGACGCTGTCGATGTCGCTGCTGGAGGCGACCCTGGATGCCACCGCCGACGGAATCCTGGTGATCGGCGCCGACGGCCGGATCCTGGGTTACAACCAGAAGTTCCTCCAGATGTGGCGGATCGAGCCGGCGGTACTGGCCTCCGGGCAGGACGCGCAGCTGCGTGCCTCGGTGCTGGAGCAGTTGGTGGATCCCGAAGGCTTCACCAGGAAGACCGACCACCTGATGGTGGCGCCTGCCGAGTGCAGCCATGACGAGATCGAGTTCCTGGACGGGCGGTTCTTCGAGCGTTACTCCCAGCCGCAGCGGATCGATGGGATCACGGTCGGGCGGGTCTGGAGTTTCCGGGACATGACCCTGCACCGCCAGCTGGAGCAGGAGCTGCGGGTCCAGGCATTCACCGATCCGCTGACGCCACTGGCCAACCGGACGTTCTTCATCCAGCAGGTCACGGCCGCGTTGTCCTCGCACCGGCGGCGGGAGGACAGCATGGCGGTCCTGCTGCTGGACCTGGACGACTTCAAGACGGTCAATGACAGCCTGGGCCACGTCGCGGGCGACGCCCTGCTGATCGCGGTAGCCGAACGGCTGCGTACGTGCGTCGCCGAGGGTGATGTCGCCGCGCGGCTCGGCGGTGACGAGTTCGTGGTGCTGCTGCGCCAGCTCAGTGGCGCCGACGATGCGGTCTACGCGGCCGAGCGGGTGCTGGCCGCGCTGTCGGCGCCGCTGGTGGTCGAGGGCCAGACGCTGACCATCCGGGCCAGCATCGGCATCGCGCTGCCCTCGGCCGAGGAGGATGCCGGGGACCTGCTGCGCAACGCGGACCTGGCCATGTACACGGCCAAGCGGGACGGCGGTGGCCGTTGCCATTGCTACGCCCCCGAGATGCACGCCGAGGCGATGGCGCGGCTGGCGCTGAAGGCCGACCTCGAGCACGCCATCGAGACCGATGAGCTGATCGTGCACTACCAGCCGATCCTCGATCTGCGCAGCTTCGAGATCGTCTCCATGGAGGCGCTGGTGCGCTGGCAGCATCCCGAGCGCGGCCTGATCTCGCCCGAGGAGTTCGTCGCGCTCGCCGAGGAGTCCCGGCTGATCGACCGGCTGGGCTCGGCGGTGCTTCGCCAGGCCTGCAACCAGCTCGCCCAGTGGCGGCGCAGCATTCCGGCCCATCGCGAGCTGACCGTCAGCGTCAACGTCTCGCCCCGGCAACTGTCGGATCCCGGCCTGATCTCAGAGATCCAGCGAGCGCTCTGGGTGGCCGGGCTGCCGCCGTCGGCCCTGGTGCTGGAGATCACCGAGAGCAGCCTGGCCACCCCGACGGTGGACGTGGTGACGGTGCTGAACCAGCTCAAGGACCTCGGGGTGGCGCTCGCCCTGGACGACTTCGGAGTGGGCTACTCCTCGCTCGGGCAGCTGGTGAACTTCCCGTTGGACATC
>NZ_DASVQG010000081.1:0-2023 GCF_036389215.1 Jatrophihabitans sp. | reverse complement strand
CCGCCGGATGCCGCCGAGCGTGCGCTCGAGCTTCTCCTTCTCCCGGCGCATCTGCAGGAGTTCCTTCTTGGTTCGACCCGACGCTGCGACGTCGTCGTAGTCGATCTCCTCGAGCTCGGCCAGGCGACGAAGCCGGCCGTGCACCGTCGTGAAGTTGGTGAGCATGCCGCCCAGCCAGCGCTGGTTGACATAGGGCATGCCGACCCGGGTGGACTGCTCGGCGATGGCTTCCTGCGCCTGCTTCTTGGTGCCGATGAACAGGACGGTGCCGCCGTGGGCGACCGTCTCCTTCACGAACTCGTACGCACGATCGATGTAACCGATCGTCTGCTGCAGGTCGATGATGTAGATGCCGTTGCGCTCGGTGAAGATGAACCGCTTCATCTTCGGGTTCCAGCGCCGGGTCTGGTGTCCGAAGTGGACTCCGGAGTCGAGCAGGTTCTTCATGGTGACGACGGCCATCGGGCGCGTCCTCCTTGCGTTCGTGCGCAGCCACCCTCGCCGGGCGGCCGCGCGGGCCTCGGTTGTCGTGATCGGACCGGATGGTCGATCACCCTGGTGCCGTGGTGTCGCGGCCAGCGCCGGCTGGTGAGAGCCGGACCGAAGTTGGCCGCTACCTGCTAGTGGATCGGCAGGTGGGCACGCGAAGTCACCCGGCTTTCACCGGGCGCCCGGCAAGTGTAGCGCCGTCTGTCCTCACACCGGTAATGAGGCCCTGGCCGAGGAACGCACGGTCGCCCCCCGTAGGTGCCGCGGGGCATGTCTCAACGGGATCTGTCAGTTTCCCGTCTGTTTATGAGGTGTGGAGCGTGTGAGCCTGAAGAACCATCCGGAACCATGAACAGCAGAGAAGGATTCGCATGCGACTGTCTCTTCCCCGAGCGTCTGGACGAGGGGCTGCCAGCGCTCTCGTCGCGGCCTCGATCCTGCTCGTGACCCTGGTCCAGCCGGTGGCCGCCTCGCCTGGCACGGGCCACGACGCTCCCCGGCGCAATCCGCAGGGACCGGTTCGAAAGATCGCGACCGGCACCGCAACCCTGACCACCGGGGGCATCACCCGCGACAAGATCTACAACCGGGCGCAGTACTGGGTGGCCCAGAACGTGCCGTACAGCCAGTCCGCCTACACCTCCGCCAACTCCGCACCGACCGGGCCCTACCGGACGGACTGCTCGGGATTCATCTCGATGGCCTGGGGCCTGGACAGCTCCTTGAACACCGGAACGCTGCCCGACGTCAGCACCGGGATCAGCAAGGAACAGCTCCAGAAGGGCGATGTGCTGGACTATCACAGCACCCTGGATCCGGTTAATGGCTCGCACGTCGTCATGTTCGTCAGCTGGGCCAACGCCGCTCACACCGCATACACCGGCGCCGAGGAGGCGGGTGGCACCGGCGCCGTTCAGCGCACGATCAGCTATCCCTACGACCAACAGATGGACAACTCCGCCCGATGGGTTCCGCTGCGCTACGACGGCGTCGTGGGCGAGGGAACCGAGGCAATGCTGGACAGCTCAGGCACGAGTCATCTGTTCTCCGTCAAGGCCGACAACCATATGTGGCAGGCGATCTACACGCCCAGCAGCTGGACCTGGCAAGATCTCGGCGCGGCGCTGACCGGCACCCCGGGGGTGACCTACCGGGCCAGCACCGGACGGTACGACCTCTTCGCGACCGGCACCAACGGCCAGCTCTACCAGAACATGTACCAAGGCGGCTGGTCGGGCTGGAACACCTTCGGCGACTACCACAACGCAGGCTTCGCCGGCGGCGTGCAGGCCATGCTCGACGGCTCGGGCGTCATCCACCTGTTCGCCACCAAGACCGACCATCACCTGTGGCACGCCATCTATGCCACCGGCAGCTGGACCTGGCAGGACCTGGGCGCGGCGCTGATCGATACACCCGGCGTCACCTACCGGACCAGCACCGGACGGTATGACGTGTTCGCGACCGGCACCAACGGCCAGCTCTACCAGAACATCTACCAAGCCGGCACCTGGACCGGCTGGAACACCTTCGG
>NZ_DASVQG010000080.1:0-5060 GCF_036389215.1 Jatrophihabitans sp. | reverse complement strand
GCGCGGGTCTGGCGCTGATCTCGGTGCCGGGCCAGCACGCCTTTCCCGAGGCGATGGACGCCCTCGACGCCGGCTGGGACGTGCTGGTGTTCTCCGACAACGTCAGCGTCGACGACGAGATCCGGCTCAAGGACGCCGCCGCCGACCGAGGACTGCTGGTGATGGGCCCGGACTGCGGCACCGCGGTGGTGGGCGGCCTGGGCCTCGGCTTCTCCCACACCCTCGACCACGGACCGGTCGGGCTGGTCGCGGCCTCGGGCACCGGCGCGCAGCAACTGCTGTGCCTGCTCGACGCGGCCGGGGTCGGTGTCAGCGCCGCGCTGGGGGTCGGCGGGCGTGACCTGTCCGAGGCTGTCGCCGGGCGCTCGACGCTGGCCGCGCTGCGGATCCTGGACGCCGACCCCGGCACGGAGCTGATCCTGGTGGTGTCCAAACCGCCGGCGGCCCCGGTGGCCGAGCGGGTCCGGGAGGTGGCCGCGGAGCTTGGCACCCCGGTCAGGTTCGCGATGCTCGGGCCCGGCCAGCCCGACCTGACCCAGGCAGCCGAGGCGGTGCTGACCGAACTGGCGGTGCCGGTACCGGACTGGCCGTCCTGGACCGCTGCCGGGCCCGGCGCCGCCGAGTCGCGCCCCGGCGCGCTGCGCGGGCTGTTCTGCGGAGGCACGCTGTGCGACGAGGCGATGCTGATCGCCAGCGCCGAACTCGGCGAGGTGCGCTCGAACATCGCGCTGCGGCCGGACTGGGCGCTGGATGCCGGCCTGCGCTGGCCCGGTCACCTGATGATCGATTTCGGCGACGACGCGCTCACCCAGGGCCGGGCACACCCGATGATCGACCCGTCGCTGCGCAACCGGCACCTGGCCGAGCTGCTCGCCGACCCGGATACCGCCGTGGTGCTGCTGGACGTGCTGCTCGGGCACGGCAGCCATCCCGATCCGGTCGGCGAGCTGCTGCCGGTGCTGACCGGCTCGACGGTTCCGGTCGTGGTGAGCCTGATCGGCGCGCGCCGGGACCCCCAGCAGCTGGAGGCCTCGGCGCAGCGGCTGCACGCGGCCGGCGCCTCGGTGTTCAGCTCGAACGCCGCCGCCACCCGGCACGCCCTCAGCCTGCTCGTCCCGGGAGGCACGTCATGAGTGAGGATCGAGCGAGGGACGAGCAAGGCCCGGAGCGAATGCCAGCGATGAGCGCTTGCGCGAAGAGCAGGTTGTCATGAGTGAGGATCGAGCGAGGGACGAGCGAGGCCCGGAGCGGAACACCGACCCCCGCCGGTTCACCGGTCCGCCGCCGCAGATCGTCGCCGCCGGGGTCGGCCTGTTCGCCGAATCGGTGGCAGCCCAGGGTGCCCAGGTCAGCCAGGTGGACTGGCGGCCACCGATGCCCGGCACGGCGGCCGACCTTGCCCGGGTGATGGCCGATCCACGCCGGCAGCCGGCCAATGCCGAGGCGCTGGCCCGGATCGTCGGCACCGAGGCCCACCTGGTGGACGTGTTGCCCGCCGGCCCGACGCTGGGACTCGCCGACCGGGACTTCCTGCACGCCGGCCCGCCCATCGAGTGGTCCCGCGCGTCCGGCCCGCTGCGCGGTGCGCTGATGGGTGCCGCCGCGCTGGAGGGCGTCGTCGAGCAACCCGAGCAGGCCGAGCAGCTGTTCGCCGCCGGCACCGGCTACTCCCTGGACGCGTGCCACCACCACTCGGCGGTCGGGCCGATGGCCGGGGTGGTGTCGGCGTCGATGTGGGTGTTCGTCATCGAGGACCCGGCCACCGGCCGGCGGGCCTACTGCACCCTGAACGAGGGACTGGGCAAGGTGCTGCGCTACGGCGCCTACTCCGAGGAGGTGCTGACCCGGCTGCGCTGGATGTCGCGGGTGCTGGCCCCGCTGCTGCAGACCGCGGTCCGCCGGCACGGCCCGGTCGACCTCAAGGCGATCCTGGCGCAGATGCTGCAGATGGGCGACGAGGCCCACAACCGCAACCGGGCCGGCACCCTGATGCTGCTGCGAGAGCTGCTGCCCGAGCTGATCGACTCCGGCGCCCCGTCGGCCGACGTCGCCGAGGCGGTCCGGTTCGTCGCCGGCAACGACCACTTCTTCCTCAACCTGGCGATGCCGGCCTGCAAGCTGACCCTGGACGCCGCCCGCGACATCCCCGGCTCGACCGTGGTGGTGGCGATGGCGCGCAACGGAACCGACTTCGGCATCCAGGTCGCCGGCACCGGTGACCAGTGGTTCACCGGACCCGCCCAGCTGGCGGACGGGCTGTTCCTGGGCAATTTCGGCCCGGCCGACGCCAACCCCGACATCGGCGACTCGGCGATCACCGAGACCGCGGGCCTCGGCGGCTTCTCGATGGCGGCCGCTCCGGCGATCGTCCGGTTCGTCGGGGGCGAGGTCGCCGATGCGCTCGCGGCCTCGCGGCGGATGTATGAGATCACCGTCGGCGAGCACCCGATGTACTCGATCCCGGTGCTGGACTTCCGCGGCTCCCCCACCGGGATCGATGTCACCAAGGTGGTGCGCACCGAGATCCTTCCGCAGATCAACACCGGCATGGCCGGCCGGCTGGCCGGAGTCGGTCAGGTCGGCGCCGGCCTGGTCACCCCGCCGGCCGAGATCTTCCCCAAGGCGCTGGCCGCGCTGGCTCAGCGGGCGGAGCCGGCCTGACCCGGAGGCGGCTGCCCGGCCAGCGCCCGGCTGAGATCCTCCGCGGTGTCGATGTCGCTGATCGGATCGGGGTAATCCAGGAAGCTGGTGTCCGCCAGGTGCCGGTCGAAGAACTCCCGGCCGCCCTGGTCCCCCTCGGCGGCGGCCGCGAACTCGGCATACCACCGGCGGCTCACCAGCACGGGATGGGACCGCTGACCGGCCCGGCGCACCGCGACGATCCCGGCCCCCGCCCGGTGCCGCTCGATCACCGCGGCCACCTCGGCCGGCCGGACGTCCACCAGGTCGACCAGCAGCACCACGCACGCCTGTGACCGGGGGTCGAGCACCAGTTCGGCCAGCGCGCACCGCAGGGACGAGCCCATCCCCCGGTCAGGCTCGGGGTTGACGACCGTGCGGGCGCCGCCGGCGGCAGCCTGCTCCGGACGCAGCACCGCCAGCACCTCGGCACAGCCACCGGCGCGCAGCGTGCCGACCGCGCGGTCGACCAGCCGCTGGCCCCCGAAGTCCAGATCAGCCTTGGGACGGCCCAGCCGGCGCCCGGCACCTGCCGCGAGCACGATGCCGCTGACCGCTGGCCCCGACACCGCCGTCACCGGTTCTTCAGCGGCGCGGGTAGTCAGCCAGCGCGACCGCCGTGGCCAGCGCCGCCTGCGCCGCCTCGTAGCCCTTGTCCTCCTTGGACCCCGGCAGCCCGGCGCGGTCCAGGGCCTGCTCGTCGTCGTCGCAGGTGAGCACCCCGAAGCCGATCGGGATGCCGGTGCCGACCGACACCTGGGTCAACCCGTCGGTGGCGGCGCCGCAGACGTACTCGAAGTGCGGTGTGCCGCCCCGGATCACCACACCCAGGGCCACGATCGCGTCCACGCCGACGTTCGCCACCCGGCTGGCCGCGACCGGCAGCTCGTAGGTGCCGGCCACCCGGATGATCGTGACGTCGCTGACGCCGGAGTCGGCCAGCGCGCGCTGGGCGCCGGCCAGCAGGCCGTCCATCACCGTGGCGTGCCAGCGGGAGGCCAGGACCACGACCTTCAACCCGGCCGCACCCGCCACCGCACCGGTCTCCGGCGCTCCGTGCCCACTCATGACGACTGGCTCTTCGCGCGAGCGCTCATCGCTGGCATTCGCTCCGGGCCTCGCTCGTTCCTCGCTCGATCCTCACTCTGAGCTCCACTTGTTCTTCGCGCGAGCGCTCATCGCTGGCATTCGCTCCGGGCCTCGCTCGTTCCTCGCTCGATCCTCACTCATGACGACTGGCTCGGAGCGCTCATCACGGCTTGATCTTGAGTTCGGTGATCGTCGCGGTCAGCGAGACGTCGCCGAGATCCAGCTCGTGGCCCATCCGGTCCTTCTTGGTCTGCAGGTAGCGCAGGTTCTCCGGATTGGCATGGATGGGCAGCCGCACCGAGCCGAGCACCGAGAGCCCGTACCCCTCCAGGCCGGCCCGCTTGGCCGGATTGTTCGTGAGCAGCCGCATGGTCCGCACCCCCAGGTCCACCAGGATCTGGGCGCCGGTGCCGTAGTCGCGGGCGTCGGCGGGCAGGCCCAGGTCCAGGTTGGCATCCAGGGTGTCACGGCCGGCGTCCTGCAGCTGGTAGGCGTGCAGCTTGTGGAACAGCCCGATGCCGCGGCCTTCGTGGCCGCGCATGTACAGCACCACGCCCCGGCCCTCGCGGGCCACCGCGGCCAGCGAGGCGTCCAGCTGCGGACCGCAGTCGCAGCGCAGCGAGCCGAACACGTCGCCGGTCAGGCACTCCGAGTGCACCCGCACCAGCAGGTCCTCGCCGTCGCCGATGTCGCCGAACACGAAGGCGACGTGCTCGCGGTCGTCGTAGGAGGAGGAGTAGCCGTGCGCGGTGAACTCGCCGTAGCGCAGCGGCACCCGGGCGCTGGCCCGGCGCTCGACCTGCTTCTCGAACCGCCGCCGGTAGGCGATCAGGTCGGCGATCGAGATCATCACCAGGCCGTGCTCGTCGGCGAACGCCCGCAGCTCCGAGGACTGCGCCATGCCGGACGGGTCCGTCTCGCTGACGATCTCGCACAGCACGCCGACCGGGCGCAGGCCCGCCAGGGTGGCGAGGTCCACGGCCGCCTCGGTGTGCCCCGAACGGCGCAGCACGCCGCCCTCCTTGGCGCGCAGCGGCACGATGTGACCCGGTCGGGCCAGATCCGAGGACGTGGTGTCGGCATCGGCGAGCAGCCTGATGGTGTGGCAGCGATCCGAGGCGGAGATGCCGGTGCTGACGCCTTCGCGGGCGTCCACGGTGACGGTGTAGGCGGTGCCACGCTTGTCCTGGTTGGTGCGCACCATCGGCGGCAGGTCGAGCCGGTCGGCGTCGGCGTCGGTGATCGGCACGCAGATGTAACCCGACGTGTAGCGCACCATGAAGGCGACCTGT
>NZ_DASVQG010000079.1:0-2264 GCF_036389215.1 Jatrophihabitans sp. | reverse complement strand
CCGGTCCAGCATCTCGATGGTCCGCTTCTTGGCCATCGACTTGGACACCTTGTTATGCACCAGGTACGCCTCGGCGATCTGGGCGCCGACCCGGTAGAACGGGTGCATCGCCGACAGCGGGTCCTGGAAGATCATGGCCATCTTGTCGCCGCGCAGCGAGCGCATGTCGTCCTCGGAGGCGCCTACCAGCTCGGTGCCGTCGAGCCAGATCTCCCCGGTGATCCGGGCCTGGCTTCCCTTGTGCAGCCCGAGGATGGCCTGCGAGGTGACCGACTTACCTGAGCCGGACTCGCCGACGATGCCCAGGATCTCGCCACGCCGGACATCGAAGGACAGGCCATCCACGCCCTTGACGAGACCGTCCGGGGTCGGGAAGTGCACCCGAAGGTCGCGCACCGAGAGAAACGCGTCACCGACCTCTGGCTTGTCGAGTCGGACGAGGGGCTGGGCTGTCACTGGATGGTCTCCGGTCTCTAGCTGTAGCTCACGCGCGGATCGACGAAGGCATATCCGATGTCGACGATGATGTTAGCCAGCACAACGGCGAATGAGGCCACGAGAGTCACACCCAGGATGACCGGCAGGTCCTGGCTGTTGATGGCGCGGATGCTGATCAGGCCGAGTCCCTGCAGGTTGAACACCGACTCGGTGATCACGGCACTGCCGATCAGCTGACCGAGGTCCAGTCCGAAGATCGTCACGATCGGGGTGAGAGCGGCCCGCAGGCCGTGCTTGATCACCACGGTTCGCCTGGCCAGTCCCTTGGCCCGCGCGGTCCGGACGTAGTCCTCGCCCATGGTGTCGAGCATGTTCGCCCGGGTGAGCCGGGCATAGAACGCCGCGTAGAGGAACGCCAGCGCGAACCACGGCAGGATCATCGACTTCAACCACTGGGCAGGGTTGGAGGTCAGCGGGGCGTAGTTGGTGTTGGGTAGCCAGGCCAGCTTGTACTTGAAGATCAGCAACAGGATCGGCCCGGTGAAGAAGATGGGCAGCGACACCCCGGCCAACGCCACGGTCATCGCGGACCGGTCGAAGAGCGTTCCCCGCTTGAGCGCCGAGATCGAGCCGATCACCAGCCCGCCGACCAGCCAGAGGACGGCCGCGCCGAAGGCGAGGCTGAGCTCCACCGGCAGGGCTTGCCAGATCAGGTGGGTGACCGGCAGTTGCTGCCGGAACGAGTAGCCCAGGCACGGCTTGGCACAGTGGACGACCGCACCGGTGTCATCACCGAGGTCGCGGCCGAAGATGATGCCGCCCGTCCAGTTGAAGTACTGCTTCCACAGCGGAAGATCGAACCCGAAGCGGTGTTCGATCAGCTTCTGGCCGGCCTCGGTGGGAGGGATCTTGCCGACATAGAACAGAGCCGGTGAGACGTGCGCGATCTTGGGGCCGACCTGGAAGATGAAGAACGTGACGAAGCTCGTCACGATGAGCACCAGCAGGCCGCCGATCGAACGGCGAATGACATATCTGATCATCGCGTTTGCGTGTCGGTGGCCGGCCCGGGACTACCCGGACCGGCCACCGACACTGCCACCTCTCTAGTCAGTCAGATCTAGCTCGCCTGAATCGGAGATCAGGCGTTACTTGCCGTCGCTGACACCGACGTTGACGGCGTCGTAGTACGAACCGAGTGCGAAGTTGTTACGCACGTTGGTCAGACGCGGGTTGCGGTAGTACAGCGTCTTGTCATACACGAACGGCAGGTCGACCGCGAGTTCCATGACCCGGGCGTCGAGCTGCTTGAACAGGTCGTCGTGCCGGCCGGTGGACTTGGCAGCCTCAGCCAGCAGGTCGTCGATCTTCTTGTCCTTGATCTGGGTGTAGTTGCCACCGCCGGGAGGCGCGTAGCTGGCCACGATCGAGGTCCAGAAACCGCCACCGGTCGGGTAGTCGGCACCCCAGCCTGCCTGCGCGATGCCGATGCCGACGCTCTTGACGGTCTCGGGCTTGCCGAAGTAACCGCCGTAGTAACCGGACTGGGCGTGCACCGCGGCCGTCAACTTGATGCCGACCCGAGCCAGCGCCTGCTGCGCGGCGGCGAAGACCGCCGGGCCCTTGCCCGCGTTGACGTAGGCCATCTTGGTGGCGAAGCCATTGGGCTTGTTGCACTGCTGCAACTCGTCCTTGGCCTTGGCCAGGTCACCGGTGTTGTCCGGACCGCTGGGGTACGGGTCGGCCTGCGGGTCGTGACCGGGAACGGTCGGCTGCGCCATCGTGTGAGCGATGTCGCCACCGTAGGTGCCACCACGGGCGCGCTG
>NZ_DASVQG010000078.1:0-13832 GCF_036389215.1 Jatrophihabitans sp. | reverse complement strand
CACCGTGATCGGCAAGAGCCTGGGCATGGGGGTGCTGTCGACGTCGATGGTGATCGCGCGGCGAGGGCTGACCATCCGCTCATCCGGGGCGGTGGCCACCTCTGACCTGCGGCCGGTGACCTGCGCGGTGATCCGGGACGGCATCGGCCACCTCGTCGAGACCGGCCTGGTGCGCCGTGCTGCCGAACTGGGCCAGTTGCTCACCGACCGGCTGCGCGACGTCGTGCGGGCGTTTCCGCAGGTCTACTCCGAGGTGCGCGGCGTGGGGGTGATGCAAGGGGTCGAACTCACCGAGCAGGCCGCCGGCCTGCTGCCCGCGTTGCGTGATCAGCTCATCCGGGCAGGGGTCTACGTGGAGTTCATGGCCGGGGCCGGCCGGCGCTCAGATGGGCTGCGCTATGTCTATCCGACCATGCGGATCGCCCCACCGCTGATCATCCAGCCGGCGGAGGTAGCCGCTTTGATCGACCGGATCCGGGCTGGTACCGCTGCCTTCCAGGCCAGCGCGTGACGTCGGCGAACCTCGATCTGACCGGTTTCGACTACCGCTACCTGGTCCCGCACAGCGACATCGACGACTCCGGCGTGATGCATTTCAGCCGGTACCCCGCATTGGTGGAGACAGCGCTGCTGCAAGGCCTGAGGACCGCCGGCTGGGGCCTGGCCGAACTGCGCGCCCACGGCTGCCAGCTCGTCGTCGCCCAGCTGCAGGTCAGCTACCGCTCACCTGCGCGGCTGCTGGACGAACTCGTCGTTCGAGCCTGGCCCGAGCACATCGGGGGGGTGCAGCTACGGGTGGGCGGCCTGATCAGCGCGGCGGGGGAACGCCTCGTCGAACTCAGCATGGTGCTGGGGGTGCTGGATCCGCGGACGGAACGGCCGACCCGGTTGCCCGCCGCCCTCCGCGGCATGCTCACCGGGCTGCTGCCCACCCCCGATCTCGAAGGAGTATGACGTGACACAGCCAGGCACAGCCACCGACCGGACGCCCAGGACGATGGGCTTCACCGAGCTCAAGCAATGGTTGCGCCACCGGCATCCGATGATCTACCTGGACCGAGTGCTCGATCACGAGCCGGGGGAGTATCTGACCAGCCTGCTCTCGGTGTCCGGTCAGATCGACGCGGTGGCCGGGCACTTCCCGGAGCGGGCCATCTACCCGGCCAGCCACCTGTCGCAGGCATTCGCCCAGTCGGGCATCATCCTGTACCAGCTGAGTACCACGCCGCTTGCCGATGACGAGATCACCCTTGTGGGCTCGATGAAATCTCGTTACACCAAGATCGTGGTACCGGGTGACCAGGTCGTCTTCGCCGTGAAGAATGACGGTGTCCGGGCCAACACCTTCCAGTTCTCCTGCCGGGCCACGGTCCAAGGCCGCCCGGTCGCGGCGTTCTCCGGCACGCTGGTACGGGTCAAGACAGCCGACCTCGGCGACCCGCTGTGGTGAGTACGGCTGCCGCCGGCGTCACCGGCATGGCATGGTGTACCGCGCTCGGCGACGATATCGACGAGGTGTGGCAGGCCCTGCTCGCAGGCCGGACCGGCCTGACAGAGGTGCCGAGTGCGCACGAGCTGCGCAGCCTGCGGGTGGGCGCGGTCGATCGAGTGGATCCCGAGTTACCGCCTGTCGAGCGTCAGCGCCTGATGACGGTCGGCGCGCTGACCCGGGCACTGGCCGATGCCTCGCTGGCCGTGGACGACCCGGAGCTGCTTGCGGTGTTCGGCACCAGCTACGGTCCGCACCTGGATGACCCGGACACCGTCTCGCTGTCGCGGTGGGCGGTGACCGCGGCCCGGGACGCCGGACTGGTGCGAGCGCCACTGGTCATCAGCACCGCGTGCTCCGCCGGATCCGACACCGTGGCCGTCGCCCTGGAACTGCTTCGCAGCGGCAGCGCCAGCCGCTGCGTGTGCGTGGGCGTGGACGTGCTCACCCCGGCCAAGCGGCTCGGGCACTCGCTGTTGGGCACCATGTCGGCGTCGGACCTGCGTGCCTTCGACAGCCGGCACGACGGCACGCTGCTCGGCGAAGGCGCCGGCGTGCTGGTGGTCGAGACGGTCGCCGCCGCCCGCGCCCGGGGGGTCGGGCTGCTCGCACTGGTGGCGGGGGCGGGCGCGTCCAACGACGCGACCGGGTCCGCGGTGCCGGACCCGTCCGGCCGGGCGCTGGAACTGGCCGTGGACCGGGCGCTGCGCAGCGCCGGCCGGCAGCGGGACGAGGTCAGCCTGATCAACGCCCATGGCTCGGGCACCCCGGCCAACGACGTGCTCGAATCCACCGCGTACAGCCGGCTGTTCGCAGCATCCGAGCTGCCGCCGACGCTGTTCGCCACCAAGGGATCCTTCGGCCATACCCTCGGCGCGACCGGCGCGATCGAGGCGATCACGGTGATCCAGGCGTTGCGCACCGGCTGGCTGCCGCCGGTCTACGAGCTGTGCCAGCCCCTGCCGGACCTGCGGCTGCCGGTGGTGACCGCGGCGGCGGCCGCCCCGGTTGGCCTCGGGCTGAGCGTCACACTCGGGTTCGGTGGCTTCAACACCTGCCTGGCATTGGCAAAGGCGCCGGCAGATGACGCTCGCTGACCTGGTGGGGCAGGGCGTCCGGGTGCTGGCGGAGGGCCGGTCGAGTACCCCGGACCTGCGGAACTTCCGCGGCGGCAGCAAACCGTCCTTCTTCGCCGACCCGCTGTCCTGGCTGGTGGCCCAGTCGGTGGAGCAGGCCGTCGCGCAGTGCGGCGCTGAAGTGCGCTCGGCGGCCGAGGAGGTCGGCTCGCTGCTGATCAGCGACGTGTGCAGCCTGACCACCATGCGCCAGGTCGCCGAGCGGGTGCCGAGCGGCCGGCTGTCACCGCTGCGCTTCTCCGGGGCGAACCCGGGTGTGACGGCCACCCTGCCCGCCATGACGTTCGGGTTCACCGGCCCGAGCCTGACCCTGTCGATGACGCCGGCCGACGGGCTGCCATGGGGATTGGTGATCGCCCGGTGCTGGCTGGTGTCCGGGCAGGCCCGCCATGTCGTGCTTGCCAGCCACCGTCATGAGCCCGATGCAGGACACCAGGTGGACAGCGCCGTGCTGACAGCGAGCGCCCGCTGACGGGTGTCAGGCTGTGAACAACGTGCGCCGCCGCGCGAGGAAGTCTGCGACCGCCGAGCAGAACGAGCGGCATTCCCCGTCGCCGATCTCCAGGCTGAGGGCCACCATGCCGCGCCGCGCGAGGTAGCAGCCGCGTTCCAGCATGTCGAGATGGAACAGCTCTCGTAGCTCCGCCTCGGGACGGATGTCCCGGGCGGCCCGGATCGGTCCGGTCTGGAAGTGCGCGGTGAGCAGGCTTCCCATCCCGGTCCACCGCATCCGGACGCCGGCCTCGGCGCAGAGATCGTTGAGCTCCTCGCGCAACCGCTCGCCGCGCCGGAACAGGGCGTCGCTGGCCTCGGCGGGAAACAGCCGGCTCAGGCCGGCATACCCGGCAGCCATGCTGAGCACGTTGTTGTTGAACGTCCCGGCGTGCGGCACCGAGTCCGGGTCGCGCGGGTCATAGCGCGACATCAACTCCCGGCGGCCACCGAACGCGCCGAAGGTCATGCCGCCGCCGAGGTACTTGCCGAGGGTGGTGAGATCCGGCGAGATGCCCAGCCGGTGCTGCATTCCACCGACGGACATCCGCGACGTCATCACCTCGTCGAAGATCAGGACGGCGCCGGTGTCGTCCGCGCCGCGGCGCAACAGGGTGAGGAAGGCCGGATCGGCCGGCACGCAGCCGCCACTGCCCAGCATCGGCTCGACCAGGATCGCCGCGAGGTCGCCGGCGTGCTCACCGATCAGCCGTTCGGTGCTGGGAATGTCGTTGTAGGTGGCGACCAACCACCGGTGCGGGACGTTGATCGGTATGCCGCCACCGCTGAAGGACAGCAGCGAGCCGTGGTAGGCGCCGTCGAACACCAGCACCGAACGGCGACCGGTGTGCAGGACGGCGGTGGCCAGCGCGAGCAGGTTGGCCTCGGTGCCGGAGTTGGTGAACCGGACCAGCTCCACCGACGGGAAGCGGTCGCACAACAGCTGCGCGAGCGCGGCCTCGCACATGCCATGCGCGCCGAAGTTCCACCCGCCGTCCAGTGCCGCGTCGATGGCCTGCCGGATGACCGGGTGGTTATGCCCGTACAGGCCCGCGGTGTACTCGCCGAGCAGGTCGAGGTAGCTGTGCCCGTCCAGGTCGGTCATCCGGCAGCCGACGCCGCTGGCCATGGTGAGCGGGAACGGGGAGAAGTACAGGGTGCTGCGGGTGTTGCCGCCGGGCAGCGCGCCGGTCGCCTCCTCGTACGCCTTCTGGCTGGCCGGGTTGGCCTCGACGTAGCGCCGCCGGGCGTCCGCGAGTGCCCTCTGCATCGAGTGGATCTCGACGTCCATGCGGTTCCCCCCAACCCCGGGCGGCCGAGAAGGTGGCTCGCGAAGCGACCTTAGTCCAGGCGGAACTCGATGCCCGCAGAGCGGCTTGCCGCAGGCCAGCGGCTAATCGAGTTCGAAGGTGCCGTTGCCGAAGGTGTTGTCGAGCCGGAAGTTGACGAACGTGATGCTGACGCTGACCTGCAGCGCACGCAGGTGGTGCCACCAGTTGACCGGAATGAAGACGGCGTCGCCGGGCTGCAGGACGGCAGACCGAACGGTCACATCGGCGAACTCGGGATAACGATCCAGGTCGGGTCGCTCGACATCGACCATGCTGTAGTAGCTCTGGTGGTTGTAGACCCGGGGCAGCTGGCAGGAATCGATCAGGGTGATCCGCTTGCTTCCGACGGTCTGCACGTTCAGCACGTTCACCCGATCGCGGTGCAGCGGCGAGACGGTGCCGGCCGGCCCCAGCCAGAGATTCGTTCCCCGGTAGCGGTGCTCGGCCTCGAGCAGGGCGTCGGCGAACGCGACGTCGGCCAGGATCCGCCGGTCGTGGTCGTGGGCCAGGAAGTTCTCGTTGGCCGTCAGGTAGAACTCGTTCGTCTCCTCGGCCGACAGGACGAGATCGACGTAGTCGGCCAGCAGCATGGTGCTGGTCTTGCCGCGCAGGAAGACGTCCCAGATCGGCTCCGCTCGCCGTCCGGTCTGCACCTGCACCTGGAGGTTTCCGAACTGCTCGCGCAGAGCAGCCGGGCTCCAGTCGAGCAGGCCGGAGCCGGCGGCGATCCCGCGCAGCACCACCGGACGGTTACGCAGGTAGAACCGGTCGAAGAACTCCTCGCCGGAGATGTCGTGCCGTTCGGCCAACTCGGTGCCGGAAAGGGCATCGAGCTTGCTGTGGTCGCCCAGCAGCAGCTCGTACTTGCGCCGCAGGGCGCGTTCGGGGCGCAACCCGTGTTCGAGCAGGAAGTCGGCGCCGACCAGTCGCAACGGGTCGGCGGCCTGCTCGGGCGGCAGGCCCCGCCGAACGAGCTCGAGGCCGATATCGGCCGGCGACACGCCCGCGACAGCGTTGTCCACTATCCAGCGCTTCCATCGATCGGACAGCTCCGCGGGCGGGTTGCCGGTGCCGGTGCCGGCTTCGGGCATCACTCCTGGGTGCTGTCCGATCCCTCAGCGTGCTGGTGCACGATCAGCGAAGCCAGGAAATCGGCGTCCGCGGGGACGGCCGGCTCGGTCTCGGGGGTATCGAACAGATCCTCGGCGGGTGGTTCGGAGATGAAGTCCGCTGACATGAAGTGCTCCTCGTGGACAGGAACGCAGGAGTGCGTCCTGCGCCAATAGATACCGGAATATGCCTTATGTCAAGAGGCGGTCGGCGGGTACCGCTGGCAGGCGAAGGCCTTGCGGGGCCAAGCCTTGCGGGGCAAGGCGCGCGGCCGGACGGACGCGGGCCCCCCGCGCCAGTGGCGTCAGTCCAGGTAGTCGCGCAGCACCTGGGAGCGGGACGGGTGGCGCAGCTTCGACATGGTCTTGGACTCGATCTGGCGGATCCGCTCGCGGGTCACGCCGTAGACCTGGCCGATCTCGTCCAGGGTGCGGGGCTGGCCGTCGGTGAGCCCGAACCGCAGCTTCACCACGCCGGCCTCGCGCTCGGACAGCGTGTGCAGCACCGACTGTAACTGGTCCTGGAGCAGGGTGAACGAGACGGCGTCCACGGCCACTACCGCTTCACTGTCCTCGATGAAGTCACCGAGCTGGCTGTCACCCTCGTCGCCGATGGTCTGGTCGAGCGAGATCGGCTCCCGGGCGTACTGCTGGATCTCCAGCACCTTGTCCGGGGTGATGTCCATTTCCTTGGCGAGCTCTTCCGGCGTCGGCTCGCGGCCGAGGTCCTGCAGCAGCTCGCGCTGGATGCGGCCGAGCTTGTTGATCACCTCGACCATGTGCACCGGGATCCGGATGGTGCGGGCCTGGTCGGCCATCGCCCGGGTGATCGCCTGCCGGATCCACCAGGTGGCGTAGGTGGAGAACTTGTAGCCCTTGGTGTAGTCGAACTTCTCGACCGCCCGGATCAGGCCGAGGTTGCCCTCCTGGATGAGGTCCAGGAAGGCCATCCCGCGCCCGGTGTAGCGCTTGGCCAGCGACACCACCAGCCGCAGGTTCGCCTCCAGCAGGTGGTTCTTGGCACGCTCGCCGTCGCGGACGATCCAGCTCAGGTCCCGGCGCTGCTGCAGCGGCAGCTTCTCGCCGGCGATCTCCAGCTGGCGCAGCCGCTCGGAGGCGTAGAGGCCGGCCTCGATCCGCTTGGCGAGGTCGACCTCCTCCTCGGCGTTGAGCAGCGCCACCTTGCCGATCTGCTTGAGGTAGGCGCGCACCGAGTCGGCCGAGGCGGTCATCTCGGCGTCCTTGCGGGCCTGCCGCAACGCCTCGGACTCCTCCTCGTCCCAGGTGAACTCCGAGGACTCCGCTTCAGGTGGGTCGGCTGCCTCCTCCACCTCGGCGTCAGCCTCGATGTCGAGCGGGATCTCTTCGAGTTCGATGTCGGCCGGGATGTCGGTCGGCTCGGCGTCGAGGGCCGGGTCAGCCAGCGCCGGATCCGCGGCGTCCGCAGCCGGCGCGGTCTTGGCCGGTGCCTTCTTGGCGGGTGCCTTCTTCGCCGGTGCCTTCTTGGCGGGCGCCTTCTTGGCGGGCGCGGCGACGCTCTTGGTCACCGCTCGGCTGGCCGTCGCAGCGGCGCTGACCTGCGACTGCTCGGGGGATTCGCTGGGAACCACGGACGCCCTTTCATACAGCGATCACATGTTCTACGGCGGACCCCGACGGGCCCGCGGTATGCGGGGAGGTGTGGGGTCAGCCAGCCGCTGGGGTTAATCGAATCGAACGCTGCGATGTCGATGCCTTCATTGGTGCCATGCCCGCGCGCTCCATTGTAGCCGGAGCAGCCCCCGTTCAGCGCTCAGCGGCTGCCATGGCCGCGCCGACGATACCGGCGTTGTTGAGCAGCTGGGCCGGTCGCACCGGCGTCTGGAGCTTCAGCAGCGGCACCCACCGGTCGGCATCCTTGCTCACCCCGCCACCGACGATGAACAGATCGGGGGAGAACAGTCTCTCCACGTGGGACATGTAGGTCTGCACCCGCTTGGCCCATTGCTTGTAGGACATCTTCTGCTTGTCCTTCACCGAGGCCGCCGCCCGGGACTCGGCGTCATGCCCGTCGAGTTCGAGGTGCCCCAGTTCGGAGTTGGCAACCAGCTGGCCGTTGAGGAAGATGCCGCTGCCGATCCCGGTGCCGAAGGTCAGCAGGATCACCACGCCCGGCACGCCCCGGGCGGCGCCGAACCGGACCTCGGCCAGCCCGGCCGCGTCGGCGTCGTTGAGCACCGTGACCTCCAGGCCCGTCGCCTTGGAGAACACCGCGTCGACGTCGGTACCGATCCAGGACGGGTCGACGTTGGCGGCCGACCTCGCCACGCCGCTCTTGATCACCGCAGGGAAGGTGGCTCCCACCGGTCCGGTCCAGTTGGCCCTGGTGACCAGCTGCACCACCACTTCGGCGACATTGTCGGGGGTGGACGGCTTGGGAGTCGGGATGCGGACCCGATGGGTTCTCAGCTCACCGGTCACGGTGTCTACAATTGCCCCTTTGATGCCGCTACCACCGATGTCGACGCCGAACGCCGCATCAAGTGGGGTCTGGGGCTGGTCTGACGCTGGCGCGGTCATCGTTCCTCCGCTGGCTAGGGTGGCTACCTTCAAACCATAACGGGAGTGGCACCGCAAGGCTCAGATCGAGGAGGCCGAAATTCGATGACTGACGGTGCCCCCGCCGCCCTGCCCCCGGATCCGGTGCAACTGGCCGACATCGCCGTCGAGCTGGCCGGCCGGGCCGGAGCGTTGGCGTTGCGCTACCAGGAGGCGGGCCTGTCGGTCAGCAGCAAGAGCTCGGTCACCGACGTGGTCACCGACGCCGACCGGGCGGTCGAGGACTTCCTGCGCACGGCGCTGGCCGAACTGCGCCCGGCCGATTCGGTCATCGGTGAGGAGGCCGGCGCCGCGGAGCTGACCGGCGCACCGGTGCGCTGGGTACTGGACCCGATCGACGGCACCGTCAACTTCGTGCTCGGGCTGCCGTACTTCGCGGTCTCGATCGCTGCCCAGGTGCACGGTGAGACGGTGGCCGGCTGCGTCTTCAACCCGGCCTCGGGTGAGCTGTTCCGGGCGGCGGCCGGGCATGGCGCCTTCCTCGGTGACCGGCGGCTGACCGGTCCCAGGTCGGTGCCGCTGGATGAGGCGGTGCTGACGACCGGCTTCAACTACGACCCGGCCCGCCGAGCCCGTCAGGGCCGCGTCGCGGGGGAACTGCTGGCCAGGGTGGGAAACCTGCGCCGGCTGGGCTCGGCCGCCCTGGACCTGTGCACGCTGGCGGCCGGCCGGGTGGACCTCTATTACGAGGGACCGCTGCACGAATGGGACTTCGCGGCCGGCCTGCTGATCGCCACCGAAGCCGGCGTCGCCACCTCCGGGCTGCGCGGCCGGCCGGCCGGCACCCACATGGTGGCCGGGGCACATCCCGAGCGTGCCGAGGAGTTCTTCGGGCTGCTCACCGAGCTCGGGGTGGCCGATATCGGCTGATCGTCTCAGCAGGACTTGCTGGCAGCCGCGACGGCCCGGCTCACCGTGTCGGCCGGGGCCAGTGCTCGGAAGCCCGAGCCGAGGACCAGATTGATCCTGGTGTCGGGACGGTTGGTCGGGATCAGCTTCGCCCCGGGCAGGTGATAGCCGAGCAGGGTGGCACCGGCGCGTGCGGTCGTGCCGTACCGGATCTCGCCCACTCCGGTGAGCTGGGAGGTAGTCCCCGGCGTGCCCATCGTGAAGCCCCGGCTCTTGAGCTGGCTGGTGACCCTGGTGGCCAGCAGGTCCCGGCCGGCGCCGTTGAGCACCACCACCCGCACCGAGGCGGGCCGCGGCAGCCGGATCGCGTTGGCACCCGGAGTGCAGGTCGCCGTCTGCCCGGCAACCGGCGTCCCCCCGGGGGAGGTCCCGGCCGGCTCCGGGCGGTGCAGCACCCGCCACCACACGATGCCGGTGAGCACGCTGAGCGCCAGCAGAAATGCCAGAGCGGGCAGTGGCCGGCGCCGTGTCGCGGTGGACATCGCGGGCTACTTCACCTCCAGCCGAGTGAGCCGTACGGGCCTGGCCAGCCTAGCGGGACCGGCTCCGGGAATGGTGAGGGCTGCCCGGTCGTTGGAGCGCAGGCGTGACGCGATACGGTTCCGCGCCAGCGGAGGCGTAGTCCGCCGCCGGTGGTCCGAACAGCCGGATCGTGTGCGCTTGGGAGATCGAGGAGTTGACGGATAGTGGCCACCGATTATGACGCCCCGCGTCGGGGCGATGTAGATGAACTGAACGAGGACTCGCTGGAGGAGCTGAAGGCCCGCCGGGCCGAGGCGCAGTCCGGATCGATCGATGTCGATGAGACCGAGCTGGCCGAGTCGCTGGAGCTGCCCGGGGCAGATCTGTCCAGCGTCTCCGGCGAGGAGCTCACCGTCCGGGTGCTGCCCAAGCAGGATGACGAGTTCACCTGTTCCAGCTGTTTCCTGGTGCACCACCGCAGCCGGCTGGCGCGTGAGAAGAACGGCCAGCCGATCTGCCGGGACTGCGCCTGATCGCTGTGCTCGCGACCGCCGGCCACGCCCCCGCACCGCGGGGCCGGCGGCGCTCGGCCGTCCTTCGGCATCCTCGCCACCGGCGTGGGAAGGTGGATCATGGCCAATGACGAGATAGCCGACCTGGTGGCCCGCGCGACAGCCGGTGACCCCGGCGGCGACCCCACCAGCGACCGGCGCAGCCGCCAGAAGGCGCTGGCCGCCCTGATTCCGGCACTGACCCGCAGCGCCAAGGCCTCCGGCATCCGCGCGGTGGCCGCCGGGCGCTGGTTGGCCGACCTGATCATCGAGCTTGCGCCGCGGGTGCCGGTCCGCGACGCCCTAGCACTGCGGCGCCAGCACCCCAGCCTCAGCGACATCGAGATCGCCGAGCGGCTGATCCGGCAGGCCACCAAGACCACCGCCGGGCTCGGCGCCGCCGCGGGTGGCCTGGCGGCCGTGGAATTCCTCAGCCCGCCGATGCTGCTGGCCGCGCCCGTCCAGCTGGCCGCCGAGATGCTCACGGTCACCGCGGTGGAGCTGAAGCTGGTCGCCGAGCTGCACGAGCTGCTGGAACGCCCGGCGCACGGCAGCATCTCCGAACGGGCCAGCGCCTACCTGATGTCGTGGGTTCGGCGGCGTGCCATCTCACCCCAGCTCGGTGGCGCGGGGCTGAGCGCCGCGTTCGGCGCCGCCGCCAAACGCGAGCTGCGCAGCCAGGTGCTGCGCCGGATCGGCCGCAGCACCACCACCCTGGCGCCGTTCATGGCCGGCGCGGTGGCCGGGGCCGAGGTCAACCGCCGGGCCACCAAGGCGCTCGGCGAGACGTTGCTGGCCGAGTTGCGCGGGCTGAACGAGGAGCGCTGGTTCCGCCAGGTCTGACGCGACGCCAGCCTCGAATCTGCCCAGCTTCGAGGTCTGCCCAGCTTCGAATCTGCCCAGCTTCGAGGTCTGCCCGGCCTCAGCGACCGCCCGGTCTCAGCGACCGCCCGGCCTCAGAGGCCGCCCATCATGCCACCGTCGATCACCAGGGTCTGCCCGGTGGTCCAGGCGGCGTCGGAGGAGGCCAGGTAGGCCACCGCCGCGGCGATGTCGGCCGGCTCACCGAGCCGCTTGAGCAGGTAGCCCGCGGCTACCGCCTCCTCGTTGGCGGCGTACAGCGCCTCGGCGAACCGGGTCTTCACCACCGCCGGCGCCACCGCGTTGACCCGGACGCCGGGCGCGAGTTCCACCGCCAGCTGCCTGGTCAGGTTGATCAACGCGGCCTTGGTGATGCCGTAGAAGGCGATCCCGGGGGAGACGCCCAGGCCCGCCACCGAGGCGATGTTGACCACCGCGCCGCCGTGCTCGGCCAGCCACGCCCGGTGTGCCAGCCTGACCCAGGACAGCGCCGAGAGCACGTTGACGTCGAAGATCTTGCGAGCCAGCCGGTCCTCCAGGTCCAGCAACGGGCCGAACGCGGGATTGATGCCGGTGTTGTTGACCAGGACGTCCAGCCGGCCGAAGGTGGCCATGGTGGCTTCGACCGCCGCGGCCTGGTGCTCCGGATCGTCACCGGAGCCGGCGGCGAAGATCGCCCGCTCCGGTCCGCCGAGTTCGGTCACCGCCGCCTCCAGCGCCGGTTGCTTGCGGGCGGTGATGCACACCCGGGCACCTTCGGACACCAGTCGCTGCGCGACCGCCAAACCGATTCCGCGGCTGGCGCCGGTGATCAGCGCGACCTGGCCTTCGAAACGTCCGAGTGACACGGGGCAGACTCCTGTCAGGGGCGGGCGGCCTGGATGGCGGCCAGCAGGCGGTCGGGATGCCGGGTGGACACCACCCAGTACGGCTCCGGCAAGCGCTCGGGAGGCGGCTCGTCCTGGTCCGGATCGGGCAGCTCGGCCGTCACCTGCTGGTCGGTGGGCCGCCGGTCGGCCGGCTGCGGGCCGGCCGGTGGCCGCAGCACCAGTTGCACGCCCGGCCCCACCCAGGACCGGATGTAGGTGAAGGCCAGCGGGTCGCTGTGCCGGCCCACCAGCCGGCGAAGTTCGCCGGCACTGAGGTCGATCGCCTGCTCGATCCGGGCCACCGGCACGGTGCGCTCTCCGGCCCGCAGGGTGCCGCCGCCGACCGAGACGCTGCCGGAGGACAGCTGCCATACGACCAGCAGGCTGCCCGCCAGCACGAGCGCGAACGGCACCCACGCGATCCAGCCGGAGACCGCCACCGCGAACTCCAGGCCGAGCAGGACCGACACGCCCACCGCTCCCAGGTACCACCACCACGGCGTCCGCAGCCGCTCGAAGTACCCGGCGGCCGGCCCGGCCTGGCGGGGTTGACGGGTAGCGGGGGCCATCACCCGACGAGGGTAGCCTTTGCCCCTGTGACGATCGGACCGCTGAGCGGCGTAGCCGGTGAGGACGTACCGGACACCGCCTCCGGCTCGCCACCGGTGCGGGTACAGGTGCAACGGCTGCACCCCGAGGCGCCGCTGCCCCGTTACGCCGTGGACGGCGATGCCGGTGCCGACCTGTGCACGATGGTCGACGTCCGGCTCCAGCCCGGCGAGCGCGCCGTGCTGCCGACCGGGTTGGCGATTGCGCTGCCCGCCGGTTACGCCGGATTCGTGCAGCCGCGGTCCGGACTGGCCTGGCGGGTGGGACTGGGCATGGTCAACGCACCCGGAACGATCGATTCGGGCTACCGTGGCGAGATCAAAATCATCGTCATCAACCACGATCGCGACAATGCCGTCGAGTTGCGCCGTGGCGACCGGATCGCCCAGCTGGTGATCCAGCGGGTCGAGCAGGCCTGCTTCGAGGTGGTGGAACGGCTGCCCGAATCTGCCCGCGGCGTTGCCGGCCACGGCTCGACCGGCGGAGCCGCGGCGTTGCGGACCGGCGACCTGCCGGTGGCGAACAACAGAGGAGACGATCAGTAATGGCGCTTCGGCGCAAGGAGAAGCGCACCGAGCAGTCCAAGCTCGATGCCACCCCACCGTGGGAAACGAAGCGTCCGCACGAGAACCTGCCGACCACCGGGCCCTACGACATCGCCGACACCCCCTCCGATGGCATCGAGCGCCTGGATCTGGGGGCGTTGCGGGTGCCGGTCGACTCGGGCCTGGAGATTCGCGTCGAGGTGGGCGAGAACAGCCAGGTGGTCGGGGTGACGCTGCTCAACCCGAACGGCCAGATGCAGCTCGGCGTGTTCGCCGCCCCCCGCAAGGAAGGCATCTGGGAGGAGATCCGCACCGAGATCAAGGCATCCATCTCCTCCCAGGGCGGCACGATCTCCGAGCGGGACGGCGAGTTCGGCACCGAGCTCACCGGTCGGCTGCCGGTGCCCGGCGGTCTGACCCCGGTGCGGTTCCTCGGCGTCGACGGCCCCCGCTGGTTCGTGCGCGCGATGCTCGCCGGCGACCCGGCGATGGGCGGGGAGGAAGCCAAGCCGTTCCTGGACGCCTTCCGCGGCTTGGTGGTGGTTCGCGGCACCGACCCGCTGCCGGTGCGCGAGCCGGTTCCGCTGCAACTGCCGAAGGAGGCTGCCGAGCAACTGGCAGCGGCCGCCGAGGCAGCGGAAGCAGCCGAACCCGGGGACGGCTAGGTCGGTGACCGCACCACCGGAGGACCTGCGCGACCGGACCCGGCAGCAGATCCTGGACTCGTTGGGCGGCTGGTCCGGGACGGTGGTCGCCGCCATCCCGCTGGTCGTGTTCGTGATCGCCAACGCCGTGACCGGGCTGCGGTCCGCGATCATCGCCGCGGTGGCCTCGGCGGTGGTGGTCGCCGGATACCGGATGGCGCGCCGGC
>NZ_DASVQG010000077.1:0-11044 GCF_036389215.1 Jatrophihabitans sp. | reverse complement strand
GCTCCATCAGCCGCTTCGCCCCGGGCAGCAGCAGGCTTCGAAAGTCCGTCAACAGGCCGAAGCAGTAGACGTCGACGTGGTAGTCATCGACCAGTTCGGCGAGCTGGTCGACGTGCTCGGGATTGAGGAACCCGGCCTCGTCGACGATCAGGTAGTCCACTCGCCGGCCCAGCGCCCAGTGGGTACGGACCAGCTTGCAGAGGTTCAGGGAGTCGGTGACCTCGATGGCGTCGTGGCTCAACCCCACCCGGGTGGTGACCTGAGCCCCGCCGGAGCGGTCGTAGCGGGTCAGGATCAGCCCGGACCGGCCCTGCCTGGCGTGGTTGTGGTCGACCTGCAGGGCCAGCGTGGACTTGCCGCAGTCCATCGGCCCGTAGAAGAACTTCAGGTGGGCCGGCATCGGGATCTCGCGGCGGTTGCCGGCGGCGGGAACCGAGGCCAGCGCGCCGTCGCGGCCCGAGGACCCCTCGGCACGGGTAACAGACACGGCTTGCGAGGTTACTCGCATATCGGACCCGGCCACCGCCGCGGCTCTCAGACCCGTTCCGGCGCGAGGTTGCCGGCCTGGGAGATCGCGGTGCGCAGCGGCACCCGCAACAGCAGCACGAAGCCGAGGACGAAGAACGCGACCAGCGACACCAGTGCGCTGCGGTAGGAGCCGCTGAGCTGGTAGGCGAGCCCGAAGATCAGCGGGCCCAGCCAGGACGTTCCCGAGTCGCTGATCTCGTAGAAGCCGAAATACTCCGCCTCGTAGCCGCGCGGTATCAGCCGGGAGAACATCGCCCGGGACAGGGCCTGGCTGCCGCCGAGCACCACGGCGATGCCCATCGCCAGCAGGTAGAACTGCCAGGCCACCCCGGCGCGGACGAAGTAGGCGGCCAGCACCAGCAGCAGCCACACCACCAGCGAGCCGAGCACCACCCGCTTGGCGCCGAACCGCCCGGCGAGCCGGCCGAGCCAGATCGCGCCGCCGAAGGCCACGAACTGCACGAGCAGGATGGCCGACAGCAGCACGGTGTCCTCCAGCTGGAGTTCCTTGTCGCCGTACTGGGCAGCGACCGTGGTGACCGTCTGGATGCCGTCGTTATACACCAGGAAGGCGATCAGGAAGGCGAGCGTCAACCGGTACCGGCGTAGCTCGGCGATCGTGCGGCGCAGCTGCCGGAAGCCGGCCAGCAGCACCGGTTCGGCGGCGGCCGGCGCGGACGGGGCCTTCGGCAGGCCACGCAGCAACTGCCAGGGCTTGATGTTGAACAGCGCCCACCACAGCCCCGCCGAGCACAGCGAGATCCGGGCCAGCAGCGCCTTGTCGTGCAGGAACAGGCTGAGCACGAAGTCCGCAGCCAGCAGCAGCCCGCCGCCGATGTAGGCCAGCGCCCAGCCGAAGGAGGACACCCGGTCCCGGTCGGCGGTGTCGGCGACCTCGATCAGCAAGGCGTAGTTGACCACCGTGGCGCAGGAGTACCCGACGAAGGCCAGCACGAACAGCGCCGCGCCGAGCCGCCAGTTGGCACCCCGGACGGCGAACATCGCCACGCAGGACGCGGCGCCCAGCCAGCCGAAACCGAGCAGGATCTCGCGCTTGGCGCCGGTCCGGTCGGCGATCGCGCCCACCACCGGCATCGCCACCAGCAGCAGCACCGTGGCGAAGGACACGACATAGGGAAAGAGGCTTCCCGGTGCCACCGGAATCCCGAACACCGAGACCCGCCCGGTCTTGCCGACGGCATTCTCGGCCAGCGAGGTGAGGTAGCGGCCCATGAACACGGTGACGACGATGGTGGGGAACACGTGGCTCGCCCAGCCGTAGAAGTACCAGCCACGCCGCTGCCGCAACCGGGTGGCGGTGGCGGCGTCGGCAGCGCCACCGGTGGCGGTCAGCCGGGCCATTGACCACGCTCGCGCAGCACGTCGCGCAGCAGGTCCGCGCGGTCGGTGATGATCGCGTCGACCCCCAGGTCGAGCAACCTGACCATCTCGGGCCGCCGGTTGACCGTCCAGGCGTGCACCTCGATGGCCCTGGCCCGGGCGGCTGCCAGGAACCGGGGCTGGAGGATCTCCAGCGGGCCGACCCGGGGCGGCACCTGGGCGGCCAGGCCGGTGCGCCTCGGTGGGCCGGGGAGCAGGCCGAGCCGGCCGTGCCGCAACGCCAGCACCTCAGTGGCGGTCAGGGCGCTCGGCGTGCCGGGGCCCGCGCTGCGGCGCAGCTGCAGCAGCCTGGCCGGGGAGAAGGCGGCCAGCCGGACCCGGTGCCAGGCGTTCGTGCGCCGGATCGCGTCCAGCGTCGGTCCCACCGCGGCATCGGACTTGACGTCGATGTTCACGCTCACCCCGCCGCCGAAGGCCGACAGCACCTCCTCCAGCCGGGGGATCGGTTCCCGGTCCAGGATCCGCGCCGTCCGGACCTCACGCCAGCTCAGCCGGCGCAGCTCTCCGCGGGAGTTGGTCACCCGGTCCAGGATCGGGTCGTGGAAGGCGAGCGCCACCCCGTCGCCGGTCACCCGCGCGTCGGTCTCCAGGTGCCGGTAGCCCAGATCGACGGCGGCCTGGAACGCCGTCATCGAATTCTCGGCGCCGTCTGGGGAGAAGCCCCGGTGCGCGATCCCGATGGCCGGGCGCAGCGGCGGGTTCATTGCTGCCTTCGCTGCGGTCCATCGTTGCGGCGCTCGCGCTGGACTGATCGGCTCCTCACTTATTCGGCCGGCGGGAGTCCCAACAGCTGGCGGAGGTAGCGGACCGGTGGCGAGCCGTAGTTCAGCACCTCGTCGTGCAGCTGCCGGTCAGACCAGGACGGCTGTGCCCGGCGCAGCTCGGCGACCAGCCCGCTGACCTCCAGGTAGCCCACGTAGTAGGTCGAGAGCTGGGTCGAGCTCAGCTGCACCCGCCGCCACTTGCCCGCGGCCTCGCCGTCCTCCTGGTAGCCGCGCACCGTCATCAGCTCCATGGCCTGGCGCTCGTCGAGGTCGCCGGTGTGGAAGGACACGTCCAGGATGGTGTTGAGCACGCTGCGCAGCCGCATCTTCAGCTGCTGCATGCGCACCCCCGCCGCGGCTTCGGCAGAGACGTCGCTGCGGTACCCCAGGCCTGCCATCAGCTCCTCGGCATAGACCGCCCAGCCCTCGACGAACGAGCCGCTGATGAACACGCCGCGGACCCGGTTGCTGGCCTGGTAACGATGGGCGTGGGACAGCTGCTCGACGTGGCCGGGCATCGCCTCATGGATGGTGAGGTTGTGCAGCATGTGGTTGTTGTACTCGCGGTAGAAGGAGCGAACCCGGTCCTGCGACCAGTCCGTCGGGGTCGGGGAGACCGCGAACTGGGGGGCCAGCGGGGCGGTCTCGAGTGGGCCGACCGGAACGCAGTAGGCGACCGCCACGCCTCGGTCGATCTCGGGCATCTCGATGATGTCGACCGGGTCGTCCAGCAGGGTGATCAGGTCGTGCCGGCGTACGAACTCGGTCGTCTCGGTGAGCGCCTCCCGGCACAGCTGCAGGATGGTGTCACTGGTCGGCGCGTCGGCAGCCAGCCGGCTGAACTCGGCGGCGATCGCCGCCCGGTCAGCCGTGCCGGAGCCGGTCGTCCGGCCGGTCAGCTCGGAGAGTTCGGCCTCGACCAGGTCCAGATCCCGATAGGCCTGGTCGAGCAGGGTGGCCGGCTGCCAGGGGGTGGCCAGGGTGAGCGCCAGCTTGTCGGCGAACAGCTCCTTGCCCAGCCGTGGCGAGCGCTGGGCCCCGGGCAGCTGCCCGCGCAGCCAGTCCTGGTGGGACCGGACCGCCGCCGCGGCCTGGCTGATCTCGCCCGACAGGTCGGTGCCGGTGCCGGCCTCGGCCAGCGCCGCCGGGATCTCGCCCTCGATCAGGGCGAGCGTGCCGTCCAGCTGCCCGATGGCGGTTTCGACATGCACCTTGGACATGTCGCTCAGCCGGCCGCGGGCTGCCTCCAGGTAGTCCGGGACCTGGCGCAGCCGACTCGCCACGCTCGACAACCGTTGCGGCAGCGGCGCGAAGTCCCGCGACAGCAGCCCGTACAGCGCCTGGCCGGGGTTGTGCAGCATCGGATTCCAGCTGGCCTCGTCAAGGTCGGTCAGCGCGAGCAACTCGCTCTGGACGGCGGTGCGCAGGATGTCGCGATCGACCGCGTCGGCGGTGTCCAGCTGGTCGGCCGGCAGCTCGGCCAGCTGCCCGATCAGGGTGTTCAGCTGGGCCCGGCGCCGCTGCGCGGCGGCCACCGTCGGATCGCCGAGCCGGTCGTCGTAACGGTGCTCGCCGAGGAAGGTCGCTTCGTCGGGATACTGCGCGCACCACGATGCCACCGCATCGTCGGCGATCTTGGTGAACTTCTCAGAGGTCATGGCCTGACGGTAGCCGCCGGCCTGCGCCTGGGCACGTACGGCTGACCTCATCCGAGGGAGTGCGCTGTATTTCTCAGGTCCTGAACAGGGCGCTGTAGGCGTTGATCGCGGGCTGGCCGCCGAGATGGGCGTACAGCACCGTCGAGTCCCTGCCGATCTCTGCGGTACTGACCAGCTCGATCAGTCCGGCCATCGACTTGCCCTCATAGACCGGGTCGATGATCACGCCTTCGAGGCTGCCGGTGAGTCGCATCGCCTCCAGGGTGGACTGGACCGGGATGCCGTAGTAGTCCCCGGCCCAGCCCTCCAGCACCGTGATCTCGTCCGCGCGCAACTCGCGGCCGAGGCCGATCAGCTCGGCGGTGTTCCGTGCGATCCGCTCCACCTGGGCCCGGGTCTCGTCGATCTTGGCGGAGGCGTCGATGCCCAGCACCCGCCGCGGCCGGTCCTGACCGGCGAACCCGGCGATCATGCCGGCGTGCGTCGAGCCGGTGACGCTGCAGACCACGATGGTGTCGAAGAAGACCCCGAGTTCGGCCTCTTGCTGTCGCACCTCCTCCGCCCAGTTCGCGAAGCCGAGGCCGCCCAGCCGATGGTCGGACGCGCCGGCCGGAATGGCGTAGGGAACGCCGCCTGACTCCCTGATCTCGGCCAGGGCGTTCTCCCAGCTCTCCTTGAAGCCGATGCCGAAGCCGGCTTCGACCAGCTCGACCCGGGCACCCATGATCCGCGACAGCAGGATGTTGCCGACCCGGTCGTTGACCGCGTCCGGCCAGTCCACCCAGCTCTCCTGGACGAGCCTGGCCCGCAGCCCCAGCCGGGCCGCGACGGCCGCCACCTGGCGGGTGTGGTTGGACTGCACCCCACCGATGGACACCAGGTGGGTGGCGCCCTGCGCGAGAGCCTCCGGAACCAGGTACTCCAGCTTGCGGGTCTTGTTGCCGCCGAAGGCCAGGCCCGAGTTGCAGTCCTCGCGCTTGGCCCAGATCCGGGCACCGCCCAGGTGAGCGCTCAGGCGCTCCAGCGGGTGCACCGGGCTGGGCCCGAACAGCAGCGGATAGCGGGGGAAATCGGCCAAAGGCATGGACTGAACTCCTGGCGGCGGCGTGGGTCGAGGCAGTCTGGCGCTTGCCGACCCAGCCTAAGCCGCGGCGCGTGAGATGCTCGGCCGGTGACCGAGATCGAGTTCTCCTCCGAGCTGGCCGGCGTCGACTGGCCGGCGCTCAAGCAGGCATTGGTGGCTGACGACTTCGACAACCTTCGCAGCCCGGATCAGTACCGCCGCTCGCACGAGAACTCCCACGCGGTGGTGTTCGGCACCTGCGACGGGCAGTACGTGGCCAACGGCCGGATCCTCAGCGACGGGGTCTGCAACGCCTACCTGGTCGACATCTGGACCGCGACCCCGCATCGCCGCAAGGGGATCGGACGGGAGGTCGTCAACCGGCTGCTGGCCACCGTGCCGGGTCAGCACGTCGGGTTGTTCACCGATGACATGCAGCCGTTCTATGACACCCTCGGGTTCCGGCCGCAGGCCGGCGGGATGAGCAAGGTGATCGGCAGCTGGCTGGTCGGCGGCTGAGCGCTGCCGTCTCGTGCCAAGCTTGCCCATGGCCCTCATCACTGTCGACCTCGACGAGAAGCTGTCCGCGTTCACCGAGCACTGGGCGCCGAAGGTGGTCGCCCGGCTCAACGACTACGAGATCAAGGTCGTCAAGCTCGAGGGTGAGTTCGTCTGGCACAGCCACGAGGACACCGACGAGCTGTTCCTGGTGCTCGACGGCACGCTGGTGATCCAGCTTCGCGACGGCGACGTGACGCTGCGGCCCGGCCAGCTCGTGGTGGTGCCCAGGGGAGTGGAGCACTGCCCGATCGCTGACGGCGAGGTCCGCGCGGTGCTGATCGAGCCGGCCGGCGTGGTCAACACCGGTGAGGCCGGCGGCCCGCTGACCGCCGGCTACGACGACTCGCTGGCCTGACGAGGACTCACTGGCCTGAGCAGGACTCGCTGGCCTGAGCAGGACTCACTGACCTGACCAGGACTCACTGAGCGTGCGGACATTGACGGATCGGGGCGGCCACCATACGTTTTCAGATGAGTTTTCCGGAATGCATTTCGCTGGTCGCCGATCCAGGGTGCGCTCGGAGAACCCTGGAAACGGATGGGAAAGCTCATGTCTACATTTCGGTTCGACCGCCTTAGCCGTCGCCACCTGAGGCGATCCATAGCTGGCGCCGCCGTGGCTACGCTCATCGCCGCTGTCCTGGCGTTGCTGCCCGCCCAAGATGCGGGCGCCGCCGGGGCATGCATCTCACCAGCGGACTGCCTGTCGAAGATGACGCTGGCCGAGAAGGCCGGGCAGATGACCCAGCCGTCCTGGGATTCGCTCAAGAGCAAGACCGACATCACCACCTACGGGCTCGGCTCGTTGCTCAGCGGTGGTGGCGGCGGTCCGAACGGCGCCGGCGGCACCGCCACCCAGTGGAAGGCGATGGTCGATGACTTCCAGAGCTACGCGCTGAAGTCCCGGCTGGGCATCCCGTTGCTGTACGGCATCGACGCGGTGCACGGCAACAACAACATCGCCGGCGCCACCGTCTTTCCGCACAACATCGGCCTGGGCTCGACCCGCGACGCCGCGCTGGTGCAGCAGGTGGAGGACGTGACCCGGCAGGAGGTGCTGGGCAGTGGCATCCGGTGGGCCTTCGCGCCGTGCCTGTGCGTTGCCCGGGACGACCGGTGGGGACGGACGTACGAGAGCTTCGGCGAGGACCCGTCGGTGGGCAGCGCGCTTGCCGGCGCCGCGGTGGCCGGCTTCCAGGGAGCCAGCCTCAGCTCGACGTCGGTGCTGGCGACCGCCAAGCACTGGGTGGGCGACGGCGGCACCACGTACGGCACCGGCAGCAGCGGCTACCTGATCGACCAGGGCGACGCCCGGATCACCGAGGCGGAGCTGGACGCGATCCACGTCCCGCCGTACACCCAGGCGATCGCCGCCGGCGTCGGCTCGGCGATGGTCAGCTACTCCAGCTGGAACGGCGTGAAGAACCACGGCAACACGTACCTGATCACCAACAAGCTCAAGGGTGCCCAGAACTTCAAGGGATTCGTGGTCAGTGACTGGGCCGGGGTGAAGCAGCTGCCCGACTCGACCTACGCCGCTCAGGTGGCGCACGCGGTGAACGCCGGCATCGACATGATCATGGTCCCGGACATCTACGTCGAGACCATCAACGCGATCGTGGCCGGTGTGAACGGCGGACAGATTCCGCTGTCGCGCGTTGATGATGCGGTGACCCGGATCCTGACCGCGAAGTTCGGGCTGGACCTGTTCAACACCCCGTACACCGACAGCAGCTACACCGCCGGGGTGGGCTCGGCCGCACACCGGGCGGTGGCCCGCCAGGCGGTCCGGGAGTCGCAGGTGCTGCTGAAGAACGACGGCGTACTGCCGCTGGCCAAGACCGGCACGTACAAGATCGTTGTGGGCGGCAAGCACGCCGACAACATCGGCAACCAGATGGGTGGCTGGTCGATCTCGTGGCAGGGCGCCAGCGGCGCGACCACGACCGGCGGCACCACGTTCTGGCAGGCGCTGCAGCAGCAGGTCGCCGGTACCGGCATCACGGTGACCAACGTGGGCACCAGGACCAAGGGCAACTACAAGGCCGACGTCGGCATCTGGGTCGGGGGCGAGACGCCGTACGCAGAGGGCCAGGGGGACAGCTCGACGCTCGCCTTCGGCAGCGACAACTCCGCGGCGCTGTCTGACATCTGCTCGCGGGTCACCAAGTGCATCGCGATCCTGGAGTCCGGCCGGCCGGTGATCATCAAGGATCAGGTGGTCAAGGCCAACGCGTTCGTCGCCGCCTGGTT
Source organism: Jatrophihabitans sp. (assembly GCF_036389215.1). GTDB lineage: Bacteria > Actinomycetota > Actinomycetes > Mycobacteriales > Jatrophihabitantaceae > Jatrophihabitans_A. The sequence goes on along the minus strand of NZ_DASVQG010000077.1, from coordinate 2,816 downwards.
GCCCGGCACCGAGGGCGGCGGCCTGGTCGACAACCTGTTCGGCAGCGGCTACACCGGCAAGCTGCCGATGAGCTGGCCGAGCGCGGTCACCGACGAGCCGATCAACACCGGCGACGCCAAGACACCGCTGTTCGCCTTCGGCTACGGCCGCTCGCCGTACTGATCGGCGGATCGGAGGCCTCAGTCGCGACCTGGTCTAGCACCGGGTGCACGGGTCATGTCCACCGATCACGCCCTGCGCCTGGATAGTCCTGGTGAGGCCCGATTGGGTCAGGCGCAGGGTGGCGGTGTACGTCTTGTTCACATAGCTGCTGTAATCCCTGACGTCGCAGGTGAGCGAGGACAAGGTGCATCCGCTGGAGATGCAGGGGGCTGCCGTGGTGCCGCAGGTGCCGAGGGCGGCGCCAGTTGGGCCCGTCACGGTCCAACTCGTGGAGTATGTGCCGGAGAGGTTGTGCGGCGAGTAGTGGATCACGAAGTAACCAGGATCGCCTCCTCCCTCACAGTAGTTGGCGGTCCACGCTCCGTACGTACCGACCGCGCAGCCGAGCACTTCGCTCCCGAAGGCGTTGGCCGCAGGACTTCCGACAACGAAGAAAGCCAGGGCCAGTACAGAGGTAAGGACCGGAGCCCAGAATTTACGCATTTGTATCCTTCCGGGAAATAAAGTGCACCGACTGTAGAACCAGTACCCATCTACGTCAATCGCGGGCTAGGGTGCCGCCGAACGCACGCTGCAGTGATGCCACTGCCCGGCCGGTCGCCCGCGGTGGCGTCCAGGTGGAAGTGCACTACGCCCATGAGGGAAACACCTCGTGCTGTGCTACAACATCCGTGAATTCGGCGGCTATGGCTTGCGATCACCAGGACGGATCGCCCGCCTGGACCTGAGGTCATGCCGTTACTGGCACTTGAGGCAGATATCCGCTCGGGTAGACCCAGGCCCGGCACCTTGCTGCGGGACGGTCCTGCGCATTGAGGCTTCGGTCGGGTGGCAGCTGCGCCGGCTGGGCAACTCGAGTGCGACGTGGCACGATGCCGCAGGTGACCAGCAGCCCCGCCGAGACGCAGCGCCTGCGCGACCTTGCGCTGCTGCGCCGCGTCCGGGACCGGATCGACCGGGAGTACGCGCAGCCGCTGGACGTCGAGGCGCTTGCCCGCGGCGCGCACATGTCGGCCGGGCACCTCAGTCGGGAGTTCCGGCGCGCCTACGGCGAGTCGCCGTACAGCTATCTGATGACCCGGCGGATCGAGCGGGCGATGGCGTTGTTGCGCCGTGGCGACCTCAGCGTCACCGAGGTCTGTTTCGCGGTCGGCTGCTCGTCGCTGGGCACCTTCAGCAGCCGTTTCACCGAGTTGGTCGGCGTGCCACCCAGCACCTACCGGCGCGAGGCGGCGCAGGCGACGGCGGGGATGCCGTCGTGCGTGGCGAAACAGGTGACCAGGCCGATCAGGAATCGAGAAGCGCCGGTCAGCGAGCCGCAACTAGCGTGACCGGCATGGACATCACCATTCACTCGAGCTTCCTCCCGCACAACGACCCGGACGCCTCCCTGGCCTTCTACCGCGACACCCTCGGCTTCGAGGTCCGCAACGATGTCGGCTACGACGGGATGCGTTGGATCACGGTCGGCCCCGCCGACCAGCCCGACACGTCCATCGTCCTGTTCCCGCCGGGCGCCAGTCCCGGCATCACCGACGACGAGCGCCGCACCATCGCCGAGATGATGGCCAAGGGCACCTTCGGCATCATCGTCCTGGCCACCAAGGACCTCGACGGCACCTTCGAGCGGCTGCAGGCCAGCGACGCCGAAGTCGTCCAGGAGCCGACCGATCAGCCGTACGGAATTCGGGACTGCGCCTTCCGCGATCCCTCGGGCAACCTGATCCGGATCAACGAACAGCGCTGAAGCGCTCAGCCCTCAGCTCAGCGGGGCGTCACCACGAACTGGCGCAGGTGCAGGTCGAGAAAGGTGACCGGGCCGCGTGGGCCAGGCACCCGGTCCACATTGATGCCGGTCTCCGGGAGCCCGAGCAGCTTGAAGCCGTCCAGCAGCCGGGTGGTCACGTTCCAGAACGCGCCGGTGCCCGAGTACGCGTCGAGGAACGTGGCGGCCGCAGCCGGGTTCTCGGTGGCTATGCAGGCGGCCAGTCCGGAGGTCTCTGCGCCGGCCAGCGCCGCCGCCTCGGCCGGCCCGTCCACCGGTGCCACGGTGACGGTGGCCTCCCGGCCGTCCTGCAGTGCCCACTCCAGTCCGAGCGGGTGGTCGTGCGGCGGCAGGTCGGCCTGGATGCCCAGCTCGGCCAGCACACCGAGAACGCCGGGCAGCAGCGCGTCCCACCGGTCCCGGGCGACCAGCAGCAGGTTCAGCCGGTTGCACACGCCGAGCCGGTCCAGGCTGGTCCGCACCAGTTCCAACGCCTTGCCCTCGTCGGCCGCCCGGTCCAGGTAGAGCACGCCGCCGCCGTCGGCGTGCGCCAGCGTGCGGACGCCGTGCCGGGCCGCCTCCGCGGTGAGCTCCCGGGTGCTGTCCCCGCTGCCGCGCAGGATGACCAGCGGGACCAGATCGGGCTGGGCGACCAGGGCGCGGGCGGTGTCGCGGCCCGGCACCCGGACCAGCTGGACCGCGGCCGGGTCCAGTCCGGCGCCGGACAGCGCGGGCGCGAGCACCTCGTCGACCAGCGCGGCGGCCGAGCCGATCGCCGCCGAGCCGGTGCGCAGCACGCCGGCGTTGCGGGACTTCAGCAGCTGCGATGCCACGTCGACCACCACGTTGGGGCGGGCCTCGAAGTTCGCCCCGATCACCCCGACCGGC
>NZ_DASVQG010000076.1:0-15559 GCF_036389215.1 Jatrophihabitans sp. | reverse complement strand
CGTGTCGAGGTCCGCGACGTAGCGCACCCCGGCCGGTAGCTGCTCCACCGGGTGCCATGCCGACCCGCCCACCACCAGCAGCCGCGCCGGCCGGCTGCGGGTCAGTCCGATCAGCTCGGCCAGCTCGTCCGGCTCGGTGGGCTCGCCCGGCTGGCTGAGGTCGCCGGGATCGACCGGTTCGGCGGGGTCGACCAGTTCGGCCGGGCGGGTCAGTGGGGCAGGACCGGTCAGTTCGGCCTGGTGTACCAGTGGTGCGGGAACGGCCAGTTGGGCTGAACCAGGCGGTCGGGCCGGATCCAGGGGTCCGGTGGAGCGGATCGGTCCGGGGTAGGCCGGTACGGAGCGGGACGACGTCCCGTGCTCCTCGAGGCAATGCCGCCACAGGAAGATCGCACCGGCGCCGGTTCGCCGGGCGGCGGTGGCTACCGCGGCGGTCGGCACCCGGCCGCCGAGCAGCCGTAGCGGTACCCGCCGCTCGGCGAGCCCAGCAGCCAGCGCGTGCAGTGGCAGGGTGTGCTGCTCGTGCGGCGCGCAGGCCAGCAGCACCGGGCGGCCTGGCACCGGCCGGGGCAGGAAGGCCCGGTAGGACCGCAGCGCGTCCATGACCGCTTCGCTGAGGACGTGCTCGACGTCGACGCCGGCCCGGACCCATCGCACTCCGATGGAGACCAGCACCGGCCGCAGTACCAGGTTCCAGGTGTGCACCACGCCCCGGTTGACCAGCAGATCGCCCAGTTGGCCGGTGACGGCGTCGGCGTCCAGCCGGCTGGCGGCCCGCGCCAGCCCACGCACCTCCGGCGTGGCACCCGGCACCGCCAGCACCCGGCCACCGGGACCGCCACCCTGATTGGGCCGGCGTTGGCGGCCACCGGCCGGCCGGGCGATCATCGGCCCGGCGGCCGTCCCCGCGGCCGACGTGCCCTGCTCCGCCAGCACCACTCGGGCAGCGGCGGCGGGAGCCTGGCCCCGGTTCACCAACTCCTGCATCAGCAGCAACCGGTCCAGGTCAGCCTCGGTGTAGCGGCGGTGGCCGCCGTGACTGCGGCCACCGGGGCCGAGACCGTAGCGGCGCTCCCAGCTTCGTACGGTCGCCGGCGCGACGCCCAGCCGGCCCGCCGCGGCACCCACTGAGAGCAGTGTCGCGTCGTCGGGATCTCGAACTGCGTCCGGCACTCAGAAATTATCCCTGACTTTCGGTGAGTTGAACAACTTTCAACACACACTGCGGGCCGAAGTGGGCGCAGTGGTGGCCCGGTTGCGGTCCACGGGGGTGCCTGAGCGGTCGCCCGACGAGGGGCCCGCCCCCTGGAGCTAGTGCCCGACCCGATCCCGGGCGGCTGAGTACAGGTAGCTGTCCGGAAAGCCGGCCGCGGCCAGCACCCGGCCGACCACGATGACGGCGGTCCGGCGGATCCCGGCGCCGCGGACCTGCTCGCCGATGTCGGCCAGGGTGCCCCGCAGGATCTGCTGGTCGGGCCGGCTGGCGTAGGCCACGACGGCGACCGGGCAGTCCGCGCCGTAGCCGGGAATGAGCTCCGCGACGACAGCGTCGATGCGCTGCACGGCCAGGTGCAGCACCAGGGTGGCCGCCGACGTCGCGAGATCGCCCAGCTGCTCCCCCGGCGGCATCGCGGTGGCGCGCCCGGCCGTCCGGGTCAGGATGACGCTCTGGCTCACCCCCGGCACGGTCAGCTCGCGGCCCAACGCCGCCGCGGCGGCCGCGAACGCCGGCACGCCCGGGGTGATGTCGTACTCGACGCCGGCCTGTTGCAGCCTGCGCACCTGCTCTGCCACCGCGCTGAACAGGGACGGATCACCGCTGCAGAGCCGGGCGACCTGGTGCCCGGCCCGGTCGGCGGCCACCAGCTCGGCGATGATCTCGTCCAGGTGCAGCCCGGCGGTGTCGACCAGCCGGGCACCGGGCGGGCAGTGCGCCAGCACCTCCGCCGGCACCAGGCTGCCGGCGAAGAGGCAGACCTGGCACGAGGCCAGGATGCGCTGTGCCCGCAGGGTGATCAGATCCGCCGCCCCCGGCCCGGCGCCGATGAAATGCACCGTCATGGGGTTGCCCTGGTGTAGCTCCACTGGGTCACCGGCATGGCCGGCCGCCAGCCGGTGAACCCACCGACCGGTTCCGCGCGCTGCACCGCGATCCTGATGAGCCGGCCGCCTCGCCGCCGGTACCAGTCCGCCAGCACCGCCTCGGCTTCCACGGTCACGGCGTTGGCCACCAGCCGGCCACCGGGCGCCAGTGCGGCTTCGCAGGCCTCCAGCACGCCGGGCCGGCTCACCCCGCCGCCGACGAAGACCGCATCCGGGACGGGCAGGCCGGCCAGTGCCTGCGGAGCCCGTCCGGCCACCAGTCGCAAGCCGGGCACGCCGAGCGCCTGTGCGTTGGCGGCAACCCGTTCCAGCCGGTCCGGGCGAGCCTCGATGGCCACCGCCCGGCAGGACGGGTGGCTGCGCATCCACTCGATGCCGACGCTGCCGCTGCCGGCCCCGACATCCCACAGCAGCTGGCCGGCCACCGGCGCCAGCGCCGCCACGGTGATCGCCCGGACCTCTGACTTGGTGAGCTGGCCGTCGTGGTCGAAGGCGGCGTCGGGCAGGCCGGGCGAGGCTGGCAGCAGCGCCGCACCCGGTGCCGCGAGAACCTCGATCGCCAGTACCGCCAGCGGCTCGTCAGGCTGCCCGGGCCAGCTCTCGGCGCTGGCGCGCATCAGCCGCTCGCCGGCACCGCCGAGTTCGCACAGCAGCACCAGCTCGCTCGGCCCCAGCCCCCGCTCGCGGAGCAGCCCGGCAACGCCTGCCGCCTCAGCCGCGGAGCCGAGCAGCACCAGCACCCGGCGGCCGGGCTGCAGCAACGGGTGCAGCGCTGCCAGCGGGCGGCCCAGCACGCTCAGGACCTCGACCTCCTCCAGCGGCCAGCCGAGCCGGGCCGCGGCCAGCGACAACGAGGACACCTGGGCAATGATCCGGACCGAGCCGGCACCCAGCAGCCGCACCAGGGTGCCGCCGATCCCGTAGAACATCGGATCGCCGCTGGCCAGCACCACCAGCCGGCGCCGGTGACGCTCAGCCAGCAGCCCCGGCAGCGCGGGCAGCATCGGTGACGGCCAGGGCCGCCGCTCGGCCGGCAGGCCGGCCGGCAGCAACCGCAGCTGCCGCTCGCTGCCCAGCACCAGCTCGGCCTCGGCCAGCGCCGTCCGGGCCGTCGAGCCGAGCCCGTCCCAGCCGTCGGCACCGACCCCGATCACCACCACCGGATGGTCGGCGGCGGCAGCCTGATCGGCAGCGGCCGGGTAGTCGGCAGCCTGATCGGCAGCGGCCGGGTAGTCGGCAGCCTGGTCGGCAGCGGCCGGGCAGTCGGCAGCCTGATCGGCAGCGGCCTGATCGGCGGCGGCCGGATGATCGGCAGCGGCCGGGTGATCGGCGGTCAGCGAGTCACCGGCCGGCTGAGCGGTGGGGTCTGGCACAGCCTGAAGTCTGCCCCAGCGGTCAGTCCCGGGTCAGCGAGGGTGTCCGAAGCAGCACCGGCAAGGACAGCGCCGCCAGCAGGGTAGCCAGCGCGCTGATCAGGGTGCCGGTGAGTGCTGTGAGGCCGGCCAGCAACCACAGGCTGCCGGGCACGGAGTGCGCCAGCGCCGCGGCGGCCACCAGCCCCAGCCCGGAGCCGGCCACCGAACCAGCCAGGCCGATCAGCACCCCCTCGAAGGTGATCAGCTGGCCCAGCCACCGGTCCGTCCAGCCCACCGCCCGCAGCAGCGCCAGGTCGTCCCGGCGCTCGCGGATGTTGAGATAGCTGACGTCGGCGACCGCGATCGCGGCCAGCAGCAGCGTGCTGACGACGGCGAGGTAGTCCACCCGCCGGGCCTGCAACGAGACCACGTCGCCGAGCAGGCTGCCCACCACACTGCCGCGAAAGGCCACCGTGATCGCCAGCAGCAGGGTCAGGCCGGCCGAGCCGACGCCGACCGCGGCCGTTCCCAGTGCGGTCCGCCCCGGCTCGGCGCGCAGGTTCAGGTACGCCAGCTGCAGGGGTCCACGCACCCGCTTGAGCTGACCGCCCCGGATCGGACGGGCCCATCCAAGGCGGTCAGACATGTCCGGTGACGGCGAGGGGAGCGAGGCCCGCCACGCCGGCCAGGCGGCCGCCAGCAGGGTCACCGCCAGGGCCGCGGGCACGGCAGCCAGTGCCCGCCCGACGCTCACCGGCACCCGCAGCGCCTCGGCGGCGATCAGTGACACCAGCGCCCCGGCGACGCCGGCGGCGGCACCGATCACCGCCATCTCACCGAGCAGCAACCGCATCAGCTGACCGCGGGTCCAGCCCAGGCAGCTCAGCGTCGAGAGCTCCGTCCGGGGCGAGCGGGCCGCGGCCGCCGTGGCATTGGCGATGAAGACCCCGCACACCACGAGCACCAGGACGAACAGCAGCAGGCTCTTGCGGTCGACCACCCGCACGACCGCGACGATGACGCCCTTGCGCTGCCATCGCTCGGCAAGCTGCAACTCCGGCCGGCCGGCCGAGCCCGCCGGCAGGACGACGCGCCGGGTGATCGGCGAACTGCCGACGGTGACATCGACGTCCAGGCCGGTCGTGGCTGCCACCGCCTCGGCAACGAGCCGGACCCGTTCCCGGCTCACGGCATCGGTGCCGTGCACGCCCGCCACCCGGACCTTGACGGCGCTGATCGGCGCCGCGTCGCTGACGTTGTCGAAGACCGAGGAATCGGTGAACACCGACGCCGCGTCCAGCGAGGTGAGCATGGTCGGCGCCGGCAGCAGGTAGCCGGCGATGTTGAGGTCGGGCAACAGCGGCTGCCCGCGCAGCAGGGCCGTGCTGGCCGGATCGGCCGGCAGCAGCGGCTCGGTGCGGTAGCCACCCGGCAAGGACTGCCCCGACCCCTGGTCCAGCCGGGATTCATCGAAGGTGCCGATGGTGGCCAGCCGCGGCCCGGCGCCGTCGGAGAAGGTGGACATGGTCAGCAACTCGTGCTTGTCCAGCCGGCGGAATGCGGTGTCGGCGGCATCGGGCGCCGCCGCCACGTAGCCGCGCTCGTCCAGCGGCGCGGTCCAGATGCTCGCCGGATTGTCGACCGGTCGCGGCCGCAGCGTCCCGTCGGGCTCGGTGTCGTAGCTGACCAGCCCGCTGGTCCAATAGCTGTCCACGACCGGATCGGAGTGGGTCCGCAAGCTCTCCGTCAGCAGGTGTTGGTAGGCGGCCTCGGCAGTGATGGAGGCCCTGGTGACGACCGGTCCGTGCTCGGTGTCCAGCAGGGCGTCCAGCCGGTCGGGGGTGAGCCCGGATCCGAACTCGGCGGTCGCGGCGGCCGACAGCCGCTGGACGCTGACCTCGTCCTGATCGTCGAAGCCGGCGTGATCGGCCATCAGGACGGGCACGCTGTGCCGGTCCCGGCCGGGCGCCGACCCGCGCTGTGGCAGGTAGCTGCCGTGGCTGACCGCTCGGTCCAGGCCGGCCAGCTCGGCCTCCTCGCCGGGATCGACGGCCGCCAGCAGGAACGGAAACGTCCACTGCACCAGGATCCCGACGTGGCCGCGGGGCAGAGTGGTGAACCCCGCTCCGTCCGGGCCGTTCACCCGCGACCAGCAGGTGCCGTTGCGCTGGCTGCGCACCGCGAACGGGCTGCCGGTCGCCCTCGGGCGGATCGGGCAGACCAGCCGCATCGAGCCATCGCGTTGGGCGACGGCGAATCCGGGGCCGCCGGGGGAACCGAGCTTGCCGACCTGGCTGACCGCGGTCGCGCTGACAAAGCTGTAACTGATCGCCGGCTGGCTGAATTCACTCAGCCCGCGGGCGCTGCGCCGACGGACCGAGGCGGTGAACAGCTGCTGGTCGGCCGAGCTGAGCTGGTCGGTGATGTCGATCGGGATCGTCACGCTCTGCAGGACGTAGCCCACCATCGCCACCGGGGCCGCCACCTGCACCCCGGCCAGGTCCTCGATCTGATGCCACTGCGCCAGGGTGATGCCACCGAACTGGCCGGACAGGAAGTTGGCGCGGACCAGGCCCTGGCTGGTCTCCAGGCCGGTTCGCGACCCGGCCGGCCGCACCAGGATGTCGTAGTTCGGATTGCCACGAGCGCTGACCCGGCCGCGCAGTTCCAGGCGTTGTTCGGCCACCTGGCCGGTGAGCACGACGAACGCGGTCGTGGCCGCCGCGATGCCCACGATCAGCGCTGTTGCCCGCCACCGGTTCACCCGCAGCCGCACGAGCAGCAGGTGGATCACGGCCCGAAGCCGCCACGGTGAGCGGTCACGGAGCCAGTGTGGCCGCCTTGCCCCGCTGGTGTCACTGTGGCTGGGGTTGGGGCAGGTCACGCACGGACTGCCCAGTGGCCAGCACCGTGCCGTCGTCGGAGATCAGGACGTAGGACGGGAACACGTGGATCTGGTAGGCGTTGCCGATCGGGCCGCCGTCCGGCTCGGACACGATCGTGGCCACCGGAGCCAAGGTCTGCTCGATGTCCGTGCCGCGCCGGGGGTCGCCCACGATCACGGTGATCAGCCGGAAGTCCCCGGGCAGCTGGCTGGCGTAGCCCACCATGCCCGGCAACGCCTCCCGGCAGCCCGGGCAGGTGCTGGAGACGAAGGCCAGCAGGTAGTTCCGGCCGGCCAGCTCGGCAGGGCCCAGCACCGCCCCGGTGCTGGTCCGGGCGGTGAACGGCGGTGCCGGGCTGCCGACGTCGGGACCGCTGGCGGGCAGGGTCACGGCGGTACGCACTGCCGGCCTGGCCGCGGGCGAGCCCTGCAGGGAACGCAGGCTCAGCAGCGAGATTGCCAGCGCCAGGGTCGCGGCCAGCGTCGTGTACCCCACCAGCACGGTGGTGATCGTCATCGTCATCGTCATCGCCGTCCGCCGGACAGCGCCGAGCGCGGCGTCACCGGCCGGCTGCCCTGGTGCCGGATTGCCGATTGCCGGAGCAGCACTCCCAGCGGTCCCGCCTGCCAGATCAGCACGGCACCGAGCAGAACGGTGAGGACCGCGGCCAGCAGGACCGGTGCCGGCGGAGCTGCGGCTGCCCCCCGCAGCCGCAGACCCACGGCCAGCAGCAGGGCAGCCGCGGTCAGCCCGCCGTTGCGCAGGACGGTCCGCCAGCTGAGCCGCGACTGCTTGGCTCCGAAACAGTTGCAGGCAAACCCGCGATGCTGAGCCACCAGCAAGGCGGCGCCGGCGGTGAGGCATCCGAACACTCCCACCGCCAGCACTGCCGCATCCGCCACCGTCACCGGGAGCGCCAGCGCGATCGCGGTGATTCCTTCGACGGCAACCCAGGCGCCGGCCACCAGCCGGGCCCGGGGCAGCCGGAGGCCCATTCGCAGGGTGTCGCCGAACTCCGCCAGCTCTGAGCGATGCCACACCTTGCCGATCGTGGAGATGGCCAATACCAAGACGAGCGCACACCGAACGGACATCAAACCATAGCTGTACACGGACTTCCCCCCGTCGAACGACAAGCCCGTGCTCAGCAGGTACCGATGTCCACCCACTCCAGGCAGTACTGCGTGCAATCCGGGTGGTAGCAGCACTGCCGGCGGTAGTACCGATGGCTTGAGTCGCACCGGTAGTCGTAGAAGCAGTCAGGTGGGCAGCCGTCGATGAGCGGGTGTCGGGTGGATCTCGCCCGCACCGACAAGGCCTGTGCTGCCCGAGTTAGCAGAGCGGTCATGAGCGAATTCCCTTTTCCCGACGTGGTATTGCGTTTGAGGTACGTTAGGCATTGAACTACATTCGGTCAAGCTGCCTTGTGACAATGCACCTAGTCAGTAGGCGTATTGAGTCCGTACCGTGATCAGCCTCAGCCCGGCCCGCTGATTCGGCGAAGGGTGCTGTCCGGATCGGTTCCGGTCAGGTCGCGGTCGCTGACCACGCGCCCGTCGCGCAGTTCGACCACCCGCTGGCATTGGCTGGCGACCGCCGAGTCATGGGTCGCCAGCAACATCGTCATGCCGTGCTCGGCCTGCAATTCGGTCAGCAGGTCCAGGATGTCCTCACCGGTTCGCGAGTCGAGGTTTCCGGTCGGTTCATCGGCGAGCAACAGCCGGGGCCTGTTCACCAACGCGCGGGCGATCGCCACCCGCTGCTGCTGGCCACCGGAGAGTTCGCGTGCGGGCACCGAGGCCTGATCGGCGAGCCCCACGGCAGCCAGCAACTGCTGACCGCGCTCGCGTTTGTCGAAGTCCACCCGCAGTGGCAGCAGCGGCGTTATGACGTTGTCCAGAGCGGAAAGGTTGCTCAGCAGATGATAGCGCTGAAAGACAAATCCGACACTGCCACGAAAGTATGCCGAATGCCTGCCGGACAGCTCGGCAATGTCGATGCCGTCCACCAGGAGACGCCCGGAATCGGGAATGTCGAGGCCGCCGATCAGCTGAAGCAGGCTCGACTTTCCGGCCCCGGACGGGCCGGTGACTGCAACGATTTGGCCGGGCGAGATCGTGAGAGAGACATCGGCCAGCGACGTGACGATGGCCCGGCCCTGGCGCCGGGTCTTGGTCACCGCTGCTAGCTGGACCCGCGCCCCCGCCCCGCCTCCGGACGATGTACTCGCTGGTAACACCACCCCTCCATGATGCTCCCCGGACCCGCCACGGCCGGGTCTGGACTATCTGCGCCGGGGGGCAAAGCCTTGCCCCTATAGTGGTCGCCGTGGCTATCCAACACGCGGTGTTGTCCTTTCTCGCCGATGGACCCAGCTACGGCTATGAAATTAAGACGAATTTCGAGAAAGCGGTCGGGCCGCAATGGGGTGGCCTCAATATCGGGCACGTCTACCAAATCCTCGAACGGCTGAGCCGGGACGGCCTGGTGACCTCGCGAACGGTGTCGCAAGACGTCCGACCGGACCGGACTGTCTACAAAGTCACAGCCGCCGGGCGTCGAGAACTGGACAGCTGGCTGGCCGAACCGACCACCCGGACCGCCGGATATCGTGACGATTTCATCCTCAAGGTGCTGGCAGCCGGCCGGCGCAGCGAGGAACAGGTGCACGAGGTCTGCCGCACCCAGCGCGATGCCCGGATGGCTGAGCTGCAGACCCTGCGTGCGCTGCGGCGCCAGCACAAGGACGAGCCGCTGGCGGCGCTGACCATCGAGGCAGCCATCCTGGGCGTGCAGGCTGACCTGAAGCTGATCGAGATCGCCGACGCCAACGCGTCCCGGCCGCTGCTGGCCGCCAACCCGGCCGAGCGCTCGACGAAGCCGGCCGAGAGCCGCCGCGCCGCCGGTCAGTGACCGGGCCGTCGATCGCCGCCGCCTCGGCGACGACGATCACCCTGGTCAACGCGATGGTGGCGGCGGCCGTCTCGTTGCTGGTCGCCGTCGGAACCCAGGTGACCCTGAGCGTGCGGGACAGCCATGCCCGCCGCTACCTGCGGCGGCGCGCCGCGCTGACCGATGCCCAGGACGCCGCGCTCGCGCTGCGCGGCCGGGTCGGCGAGTACGGCGCGCTCAGCCGGGCCAACGCCGGCCGGCCCTCACCTGAGCTCGAGGCTGCCGAGCGCCGCTACCTCGACGCCCGGGCCCTGCTCGAGGTCGCTCTCAGCCGGGTCGACGACCCGGCCGTGGTAGCAGCGGCGCAGCGCTGGCACTCGGCGGCCGAGGTCAGCTTCATCAGTACCGCTGAGGTCTCCGCGGCCCGGGAGCAGCTGGAATGGCAGGCTGTGAACGCCGCGATCGGCAGCGCGTTGCGAAGCAAGGAGGGCACGTCGGCAGGGTACTAGCGCCACTGCCGGGCCAGCGGCCCAGCGAGTTCAGAGCCCGGACTCAGCTGGCGGCAGCGGTCCGGGGAAGTTCCTCGGCGAGGTCGAAACGGTCGGTGACATGCAACTCGCGAGCCGCGGAGGTGGCGTACTCGGCGAAGTCGGCCGGCGCGCCGACGAGCAGCACCGAGTTGGCCTTCTCCTCGGCCAGCAACCGCTCGATCAGCTGGTAGGCGAACGACGTGGTGCCCGAGAGCAACTTGGTGGCATCGACCACGACGTCCTGTCCCACCACTGGCCCGAGCGTGCTCACCATGTCGTCGGCGTAGTCGCGACCCGCTACCAGTCGAGGCAACGGCAAGGTCCGGACGCCCACGACTTCCCCCCTCAGCATGTCAGCATCATCACCATCGGCCTTCCGACGGCCCTAGCATGCCAGCTGCTCAGCCGTCAACGATAGCGTCATCGTCTCACTAACCGGCCCAGTCGTACAGCGTAGGGCTGCCGTGTCGGGCGGCGGTCACCGGAACCCAGCCCTCGAACATGGTTCCGGCGAACCCGCTGGCAAGCTCGGCATGCCGCCGGCCGCGAGCGTTGGCGGTGGTCACCTCCGATCCACTGGCCAGCAGCACCTCGCCGCCCAGCCGGCTGACCACGGTCACCGCGGTGGGCAGACCGGTGCCGTGACCGGGGCCCTGCCGCCTGCTGGTGCCCGACAGGGCCATCGTGATCGCCATCCGGTCGTCCTCGGCACCCTGGCTGGCCAGGGTGCCGAGCAAGCCCACGCCCGCGTCGGCGACAGCGAAGCGCAGCACCCCCTGCGACGGCAGCGTCTGGGCCGCCATGAAGCCGACCGTTCCGGAGTGGTCGCAGACGTTGGCCCCGATCTCGGCCAGCGCGGTGTGCAGCGCGTGCGCGATCTCGGCGTCGTGATCGGCCACCCGGTCATGGACCAGCGCGCTCAGATGCCGGACATCGCCGGCGGTGGCCAGTTCGGTGACCTCGAGCAGGCTGTCGCTGCGGTCGAGTTCGCGTCCATTGACCGGCAGGTCATGGCTGCCGCCGAAGTGGTCGACGATCGCGCCCAGGTGCATCCGGGAGGCGTAGCCGGCCTGATTGCCACGCAGCCCGCTCAGCCGGAGCCGGGAGCCGCACGCGGCGGCCCGCTGGGCGATCGCGGCTGCTCCGACCAGGTGCAGCGGGTCGAGCCAGGACAGGCCACGGAGGTCGAGCACGAAATCATCGTCAGCGAGCTGGACCGCCAACGACTGTAGGCGGCGCGACGCTGGCATCGGCCTGGTCACTGGCAACGTCCCCTCATGTCCTGCGCTAGCAGTGACCACGATACGGCTACGGTCTGTCACTAATTATGCGTCGCTGGTGAGCACGCATAGTCACGAACAGGCCGCAACCGCAGCCGCGCCGAGGGCCGGGGCGCGGCTCAGCTCAGCGCTGGCGCCGCTTGCGCCGGTCCAGGCGGGACAGTCCCGATTCCGCCGATCGCAGCGCGCGGGCCATGGCCGAGCTGGGGTCACGCCGGGCGGCCGAGGCCGAAGCGCGCCGCAGCACCGCGCGGACGACCGGCACGGCGATGGCCAGCAACAACCAGGTACGCAGTCGGGACGACAACAGGACCCACACGGTGACCTCCAGGAACGTCGATCTTCAGCAGCTGTCCCTCCAACCTAGTGAACCGCCCCGGCCGCCCCTGGTGCCGGAGGGCGCTAGGGTGACTGTCTATAGGCATTCTGTCTAGATAACCGTCTAGGCCTGGTCGGAGGATGCGATGGCGCGCAGTGGCGGGTTACCGGCCGGCGAGCAGGCTCCACCCCGGCCGGCGCTGCCCGCCCTGACGCCGATGCTGGCCGTCGCCGGCGAGCTGCCCAGCCCTGCCGAGGACGACCGGTGGGCGTACGAGACCAAGTGGGACGGCTGCCGGACCCTGGCCTTCCTCGACGGCGGCCGGGTGCGGCTGCGGTCGCGCAATGACCTCGAGGTCACCGTCAGCTATCCGGAGCTGGCCGGACTGGGTACCCGGCTGGGTAACCGCACGGCCATCCTGGACGGCGAGGTGGTTGCATTCGGCACGGACGGGCGCCCCAGCTTCGCCCGGTTGCAGAGGCGGATGCATGTCGGGCGAGCCAGCCAGGCACAGCGGCTGAGCGGCACCGACCCGGTCCGGTACCTGATCTTCGACGTGCTGCACCTCGACGGCTCGGCCACCACCGGGCTGCCCTACCGGCAGCGCCGGGAGTTGCTGGCGGACCTGCAGCTCGACGACGGCAGCTGGCAGTGCCCGCCGTACTTCGCCGGCAACGGGGCCAGCGTGCTGCGCGCCAGCCAGGAACTCGAGCTGGAAGGCGTGGTGGCCAAGCGGCTGGACAGCACCTACCGGCCCGGCCGGCGATCACCGGACTGGCGGAAGATCAAGAACGTCCGCAGCCAGGAGGTGGTCGTCCTGGGCTGGCAACCCGGCCACGGCCGGCGGGCCGGCACCATCGGATCGGTGCTGGTGGGCGTGCCCGGCGAGGCCGGGCACGCGGGGGCGGCCGGCAGAGCCGGGAAGGACCGAGCCGCCAGGATCGGGGCGGCCGGCCTGCGCTACGCCGGCAAGGTCGGCACCGGATTCACCGATGCCGCGCTCATCGCCCTGCACCGGCAGCTGCGCCCCCTTGCCCGCCGCACGCCGGCCCTGGAAACCCCGCCGCCGCCGGCCGAGACCGGCAACGCGCAGTGGGTCGAGCCCCGGCTGGTGGCCGAGGTCGGCTTCGGCGAATGGACTCCGGACGGGCGGCTGCGGCACCCGGTGTGGCGGGGGCTGCGGCCCGACAAGTCGGTGTCCGACGTCCGGCTGGAGAGCTGAACGCCGCCGGTCAGGCCTGGAGCTCGGTGAGCACCAGCGGCAACTGGTCGAGCAGTTCGCGCGCCAGGAAGCCCAGCGAACCGACCCGGGCAGCCAACCGGTCCCCGGCCGCGGCGTGCAGGTAGGTGGCCCAGCAGGCCGCCTGGACGGGCTCCGCACCGCGAGCGAGCAGGCCCACCAGGGCGCCGGCCAGCACGTCACCGCTGCCGGAGGTCCCCAGTCCGGAGTGCCCGGCCGGTACCTCCCAGCGGTCCCCGGCAGGTGTGACGATCCGGTTGTCGCTGCTGAGCACGGCCCCGTAGCGCTCGGCGAGCAGGCGCTGGGGATCCGCCGGGCCGTCCGTACCGGAAGCCGGGCCCGAGCCCGAGCCGGCCGGCTCGGACTCGGCTTCGAGCAACCGTTCCAGCTCCTGGTGGTTCGGGGTGAGCAGCAGCCGGCCGGCCAGGGCCTCCCGCGCCGCGCGTGGCAGCTGGCCGAGGGCGCCGATGGCATAGGCGTCGAGCACGATCGGCAGGTCCTCATCAGCCGCCGACACCAGCGCGGCGATCAGGTCGGCGGTCTCGTCGATGTCGTCGAGCCCGGGACCGATCAGGATCGCGGCGGCACTGCCCAGTGCCCGCTGGATAGCCTCCGCCGAGCTAGCCGCGACCGAGCCGGCCGCGGTCTCGGCCAACCAGAGCACCGCGCATTCGGGGACCGCGGCAGCCACCGGGCCGGCCACCGACTCCGCCACCGCCAGGGTCAGCACCCCGGCTCCGACCCGCAGCGCGGCCTGGCCGGCAAGCATCGCCGCACCCGGCGCGGTCCGGGCTCCACCGATCACCAGCACCCGGCCGCGGCTGTTCTTGCCCCCGTCCGGCATCGGCAGCGGCCAGTCGCGCAGCGCGGCCGGTGTCAGGATCTGCTCAGCGGGCGGCATCGATCTCTCCCGGATGCTCGGTGGCTCGGGCGCCGTAGGCCTCGAGGTGCTGGTCGTCGTTGTACACAGCCGTTCGCCAGCCCGGTTCAGCGTCGTCTCGCACCAGCCGGCTGATCGAGGCGTTGGTCACCGAGCCGCTTCGCGCGATCTCGAACACGCTGTCCTCGTCGAGCTGCTCGCAGACGTAACGGAACAGCAGGATCACCGCGTCATGGGAGACGATCAGCTGCCGGCCGCGCTGGGGGCCGCGTTCCAGGTCGGCGAGAAAGGCCCTGATCCGCAGCACCAGGTCTGCCCAGGACTCGCCGCCGGGCGGGCGGTAGTAGAACTTGCCGAGCCAGCGGCGCCGCTCGGCCTCGGCCGGGAACTGGCTGCCGACGCCACGCTTGGTGAGCAGGTCGAGCACCCCGAGCTCGCGGTCGCGGATCCGCTCGTCCTGGCGGATCGCCGGCGGGTTCGCGAGCTCGGCCAGCGCGGCCTGCGCGGTCTGGCGGGCTCGCAGGTAGGGCGAGGACCAGACCGTGTCGGGCAGCCGGTCCTGGTCAGCGGCCAGCCACCGGCCCACCGCCCGCGCCTGCTCGACACCCACCTCGGACAGCGGCACGTCGGCGTCTCTCATCGGCATCGGGATGGACAGCGCACCGGAGGACTCGGCCTCCTCGCGCGCGACGTTGCCGATGCTCTCGCCGTGCCGCACCAGGATCAGCTCTGTAACTGCCATCCGCCGACCATATCGGCTGCCCACCTGGGCGCTGCCGGGATGGGCACCCGACGCCCCGGCAGCGACTGCTCCGCCGTTCAGCGGCTCACCGCCGGCGCGCCGCGTCCGCCGGGTCCTGGCCGGTCTCGTTCACCCGCTGCGCTACCTCGCGCAACTTGAGTTGGCTGGTCTGGGACGCCTTGACCAGCAGGTCGAACGCGGCCGTCGGCCCCAGCCGATGCCGCTCCATCAGGATGCCGACCGCCTGGCCGATCAGCTGCCGGCTCTCGATCGCCGCCTTCAGGTTGGCCTCGTTGTGCGCCCGGGCCAGCGCGATGCCGACCTGCACCGCCAGCACCGGAATCAGCGCCGTGGCCGTCGAGTCGAAGGCGTGCGGCCGGCTGGAGTACAGGTTCAGCGCGCCGAGCCTGCCCCGCGGGGTGGCCAGCTCGCAGGCCAGCAGGCTGCCGGCGCCCAGCGCCTGGGCCCGGGCGGTCCAGGCCGGCCAGCGGGTCTCGGTTCTCAGGTCATCGATCAGCAGCACCTCGCCTTCCCCCCACAGTGCCTGCAGGGACGGTCCCTCGCCGAGTTCGTACTGCGCCCGGTCCCCCTCGGTGGCCAGCTCGCCGGTCGAACTCGGGGTGGACAGGGTGCCGGCCTTGTCCACCAGCGAGATGCTTGCCTGCTCGGCCCCCGGCACCGCGTGGACAGCGGCCCGCACCGCCCGGTCGAGGATCTCCTGGGTGCTGTGCTGGCTGGCCAGCGCGGCCGCCAGGTCGGCGAGTTCGGTCAGCAGGCGGGCCGGTGCCTGGGCCGGCGCACCAGCCGCCGGTCCACCAGCCGCCGGTCCACCAGCCGCCGGTGCACCAGCTGCCGGCACGCTGTGCAACTCCGGATACGCGTCCTCGGGCACCGGCCGCAGTTGCCAGCTGAACGTGGCGCCACCGGGGTGCAGATCGGCCACCAGCCGGCCGATCACCTCGACCTCCATCAGGCTGCCGTCGGGCCGCAGCACGCCGGCCCGGCAGGTCGCCGGCTCGCCGGAAGCCCTCAGTCCCGACAGCACGCTCCGGATCCGGCCGCGGTCGGAGACCTGGAACTTGGTGGCCAGTGGCCGGCCGGCCCGCTGGCCGGCCAGCGAGTGACCCAGCAGGGCCTCGGCGGCCGGGTTGAGCTGCTGGACGATGCCGTTCTGATCGGTCAGCAGGTAGGCCGTGGTCGTCTCGGCAAGCAGCTGCTCGTAGCTGGACTGGGCACGCAACAGCGCTTCCCGGGCAGCTTCCAGCTCCTCGTGCTGCGCCCGCAGCTCGGCATCGGCAACCACCAGTTGCTCGCCCAGCTCGGTGAGCTCGGC
>NZ_DASVQG010000075.1:0-7641 GCF_036389215.1 Jatrophihabitans sp. | reverse complement strand
AGATCGGCCTCAACGAGGCGCTGGAGGCCGCCGGCATCACCGCGCACGAGACCGACCTCGCCGAGCTGATCGTGCAGCTGGGAGACGACCGCCCGAGCCACATCCTGGTGCCCGCGATCCACCGCAACCGCACCGAGATCCGCGACATCTTCCTGGCCGGGATGGCCGGCGTCGAGCAAGGACTGAGCGACGATCCGGCGGCCCTGGCCGAAGCGGCCCGCCGGTACCTGCGGCAGAAGTTCCTGACTGCCAAGGTGGCGATCAGTGGCGCCAACTTCGCGATCGCCGACACCGGCACGTTGATGGTCGTGGAGTCCGAGGGCAACGGCCGGATGTGCCTGACCCTGCCCGACACCCTGATCACCGTGATGGGCATCGAGAAGCTGCTGCCCAGCTTCGCCGATCTGGAGGTCTTCCTGCAGCTGTTGCCCCGGTCCTCGACCGGGGAGCGGATGAACCCGTACACCTCGATGTGGACCGGGGTGCATCCCGGTGACGGGCCGACGGAGTTTCACCTTGTACTGCTGGACAATGGCCGCACCGCGACGCTGGCCGACGAGCGGGGCCGGGCAGCGCTGAGGTGCATCCGGTGCTCGGCCTGCCTCAACGTCTGCCCGGTCTACGAGCGGACCGGTGGCCATGCCTACGGCTCGGTGTACCCCGGCCCGATCGGTGCGGTGCTGTCGCCGCAACTCACCGGCGTGGCCGACAACCCGAGCCTGCCGTTCGCCTCCACGCTGTGCGGGGCGTGCTTCGACGTGTGCCCGGTGGCCATCGACATTCCCTCGATGCTGGTTCACCTGCGAGGCCGGGTGAACCAGGACAAGGCGAGCAGCCATCGGCTGCCCACTCCTGAGGCGGCCGGCATGGCGACCGCGGCCTGGGCGATGCGGGGCCGCCGGCGCTGGACCTGGCTGCTGCGTGCCGCCCGGCTGGGCCGGCTGGCCGGCTTGTCCCGGCTGAGCCGATCCCGGTCAGGGCGCCGGCTGCTGCCGCCGCCACTGTCGTCCTGGGTCAGGTCCAGGGACCTGCCGGCGCCACCGGAACAGTCCTTCCGGGATTGGTGGGCCGAGCAGGGATGACGGCAGCTCGCGAGGAGATACTGGCCCGGATCGGCGCCGCGCTGGCGCCGGTCACCGACGCAGGCGGTTCGCCGGTCACCGAGCCCACCGGCGGCTCGCCGATCACCGAGCCCACCGGCGGCTCGCCGGCTGCTGGCATCCCTCGGCGGTACCGGCGTGCCGGGGCCGGCGGGAAGCCCACCGGCCCGGCGGGTCCGGAACTGGTGGACCTGCTGGTCGACCGGCTGGTGGACTACCGCGCCGCGGTGTCGCGTTGCCGGCCGGCCGGCGTCGCCGAGCTGCTCGCGCAGCGGTTGAGCGAGCACGGTATCGAGTCGGTGCTGGTGCCCGGCGGCTTTCCCGAACGGTGGCTCAGCGCCACCGGCGCGCGGCGCCGCACCGACGAGGCGCTGACCCCCGTGCAACTGGACCAGATCGACGGCGTGCTGTGCACCTGCGCGCTGGCCATCGCCGAGACCGGGACCATCGTGCTCGACGGTGGGCCGGGCCAGGGCCGCCGGGCGTTGAGCCTGGTGCCCGACTACCTGCTCATCGTGCTGGCAACCGACCAGGTGGTGGCCGGCGTGCCGGAGGCGGTGGCTCGACTGGATCCCGACCGGCCACTGACCTGGATCAGCGGCCCGAGCGCCACCAGCGACATCGAACTCAACCGCGTCGAAGGAGTGCACGGCCCGCGCACGCTCGACGTCCTGCTCATCGATTCCGACGGTGCCACCGCCTGAGGGACGGTAGCGGCCACTTGTTGCGTCGTGCGCACTTGGTTGTGCATGCCGAAATGCGCAATCTAGGCTTTTGCCGATGCTTGACCCATCCCCCACACCCCGAGGTGATCGCGATGATCCGAGTCTGCTCGCTCGCGGAATTGGCGCCCGGTCAGATCCGGCGGTTGGAACACCAGCCGGCGATCGCGATCTTCCACACCGAGGACGGGGAGCTGTTCGCAGTCGATGACACCTGCAGCCATGAGGAGGCCTCGCTGGCCGACGGCTGGCTCGAAGGCTGCGTGGTGGAGTGCCCGCTGCATGCTGCCCGCTTCGACCTGCGGACCGGTGAGCCGGACGGCCCGCCGGCCACCGAACCGATCCGCACGCACGGGGTGAGCATCGCCGACGGCGACATCTACGTCACGGTCTCCGGTGACGCACCGGCGGCTCAGCCCGGCGCCACCCTTCCCGCCGGGCCGTGAGGCGGATTGCGGTCGTCGGCGGATCGTTGGCGGGCCTGTCGGCCGCCCGGGCACTGCGCAAGCAGGGCTACGACGGCAGCCTGGTGCTGATCAGCGACGAGACTGGGCCGCCCTATGACCGGCCGCCGCTGTCGAAGTCCTTTCTGGCCGGTGGGGTGAGCGAGGCTGCGATCGGTTTGCTGGGCGCGGGCGAGGACCTCGACGCCGACTGGCGAACGGGCGTTGCCGCCACCGGCCTGGACCCGGCCAGCCGCAGCGTCTCGCTGTCTGACGGCAGCGGGCTGACCGTCGACGGCGTGGTCGTCGCCACCGGCGCCCGGCCCCGGATGCCGTGGCCCCTGCTGCCCGGCGTCCAGGTGCTGCGCACCCTCGATGATGCGCTGGCGCTGCGAGCCCGGTTGCTGCCCGGTGCCCGGCTGGTCGTCGTCGGAGCCGGCTTCATCGGCGCTGAGGTCGCCTCCACCGCCCATGCCCTGGGCCTGGACGTCACGGTCGTCGAGGCCCTGGCCACGCCGATGAGCGCGGTGCTGGGGGACGAGCTCGGTGCTGTGGTCGCCGGGCTGCATGCCGCGCACGGTGTGCGCCTGCTGTGCGGCGTGGGTGTCGCCCGGCTGGTCGGTCATCAGCAGGTGGAGGGTGTCGAACTCGCCGACGGCAGGGTCGTTCCGGCCGATGTGGTGCTGGTCGGTGTCGGCGTGCGGCCCAACGTCGAGTGGCTCGCCGGTTCCGGCCTGCCGATCGCCGACGGTGTGCAGTGCGACGCCTACGGCATGACCGGCATCCCCACCGTCGTCGCGGTCGGTGACTGTGCCAGCTGGTACGAGCCGGCTCTCGGCGCGCACCACCGGCTCGAGCACTGGACCGGCGCCCGGGAGCGCGCGGTCATCGCCGCCGGCTCGCTGCTGTCCGGCGGCCGCCGGCGAGCGCCTGGTCATAGCGGCCGCCCGCCGTACTTCTGGTCCGACCAGTACGGCATGACGCTGCAGTTGACCGGGCGCACCGCAGGCGCCGACTCGGTCACCGTCGAGGAGGGCGCGGTGGCCGACCACGACTTCCTCGCGGTCTACCGGCGAGCAGGCGAGCCGGTCGCGGTGCTCGCGCTGGGGCAGGCCCGGGCCTTCATGCGCTGGCGCAAGCAACTCGCCGCGGGCGCTGTGGCCCAGCCGGTCGCACCGCACTGAACCCATGCCTGGCAGCCGGCCTTCGCTCCTGGCCGCATCAGGCGGCGACGTCAGCGAAACTCGGCGGCCAGTGCTTCGACCCGGTCACCGATGTCGTCGCGCACCCGCCGTAGGACGGTGATGTCCTTGCCGGCGGGGTCTTCGAGTTCCCAGTCCTCATAGCGTTTGCCGGGAAGAACCGGGCAGGTGTCGCCACAGCCCATGGTGATGACGACGTCGGAGTCGCCTACTGCCTCGGCGGTGAGCAGCTTGGGCCGCTCGGTGGCTATGTCGATACCCACCTCGTTCATAGCCTGCACGGCCACCGGATTGACCTGCCCGGCCGGTTGGGAACCCGCCGAGCGAACCTCGATCCGGTCGCCCGCCAGGTGCATGAGCCAGCCGGCGGCCATCTGGGAACGACCGGCATTGTGCACGCACACGAACAGGACGCTGGGCTTGGTGCTCATGGCTGGCCGATCAGCGCGCCCAGCTCGGCCAAGGCGTCCGTGCGGGCCCGGTAGTAGACCCAGACCCCGCGCTTCTCCCGATCCAGCAGGCCGGTTTCGTGCAGCACCTTCAGGTGGTGGCTGATGGTCGGCTGGGACAGGTCGAAGGCATCGGTCAGGTCACAGACGCAAGCCTCACCGCCCTTCCGGGAGGCCACCAGCGACATCAGCCGCAGCCGTACCGGGTCGGCCAACGCCTTCAACAGCGGGGCCACCAGCTCCGCCTGCTCGACGGACAACGGCTCCTGCGCCAGCGGGCTGCAGCAGGCGACCGGGCTTGCAGGGGTCAGCAACGGAAGCAAGGACTTCGACATGCATCTATATTGACAGCCATCGATGTTCCATGCAAACTCGGTACCAGACATAGATAACCATCTAACTCTCGGAGGCAAGCATGTCCCGCGTCCAACTGGCCCTCAACGTCGACGACCTCGACGAGTCGATCGCCTTCTACTCCAAGCTCTTCAACACCGAGCCCGCGAAGATCCGCCCCGGCTATGCGAACTTCGCCGTGGCCGAGCCACCGCTGAAGCTCGTTCTGCTGGAGAACCCCGGCCGGGGCGGCAGCATCAACCACCTGGGTGTGGAGGTCCCCGACGTCGACACCGTCGATTCCGAGCAAGCCCGCCTCGGGGAAGCCGGCCTCACCTCGTTCGAGGAACGCGGCACCACCTGCTGCTACGCCAAGCAGGACAAGTTCTGGGTCGAAGGCGGGCCCAACGGTGAACGCTGGGAGGTGTACACGGTGCTGGCCGACAGCCAGACCTTCTCCGGCGAGCCGGCCGAAGCCGGTAGCACGTGCTGCGGAACCGAGGTCGGCGCGCAGGCCGCACCCGCGGCTACCGGCGCCTGCTGCTAGCGCGCATTCTCGCCGGTGTGCTGATGTGGCATGACGACATCGTCGGCTTGCTCACCGGCGCCGGGGTACAGGACCAGCACCAACGCCACGCCCGCGACCAGGCCGAGCAGTTGCATGGCGTGAAACGGGATGGCACCGCAGTCATTAAATGTGAATTTATCGTCAATTATGTGAATTAACACGGACTATACAGGGCGACGGGCACCATTCGCTCGGTCCTGGGCGTTCGGCCCGGGATCTTCCAAGCGTCCCTGGAGGTACTGAATGAGGCATGCGCGGTTCGTGCGCAAACGCAGCTTGGCCGTGCTCGTTGCCGTGGCCAGCGCCGCGGCGATCGGAGTGGGAGTTCCCGCGCATGCGGACTCCGGTGCTGACAACGACAGTGAGTCCGCCGAGCTGATGGCCCGGTTCAGCGAGCAGGACGCCGCACGCACCGCACCGACCGGGCTGGTCGCGCCGGGGGCCTACTCGGCCGCCTACGCCCAGCTCTCCGGCCTGCCGGCGGCCGCGGGCAGCTGGACCGAGGTGACCAGAACGCCCTACAACGCAGACGATCCCCGTTACCGGGACCCGAGCGCCTCCAACTCCAGCGGCGGTGCCGGCTACGTCACCGGCCGCATCCAGGGCCTGGCCGTGGACAAGTCCTGCGTCTTCGCCGGGGCGGCCGGTGGCGGCGTCTCGCGCTCCTGCAACGGCGGGACCAGCTGGACACCGATCAGCGACGCGCTGCCCACCCAGTCGATCGGCTATCTCGCGGTCGCCTCGGACGGGGCCCTGTGGCTGGCCACCGGTGACGGGACCACGGGTTCCTCCACCTATGTCGGCACCGGGGTGTACCGGTTGGCACGTCCGGACAGCTCGAGCTTCAGCCCGGCGGACCGGGTCGGCGGCACCGAGCTGGAGAGCCAGGTGATCCGCAAGCTGGTGTTCGACATTCCCAGCAACAAGGTCTTCGTCGCGGCATCGCGCGGTGTCTACTCCCACCCGCTGGTCGGCGGAGCCACCACCGCGTGGAGCAACATCCTGGCGCCCTGCCGGTCCGGGCAGCTCAGCTGCGCCGACGTCAACTCCAACTACTGGGACATCGCCAACGATGTCGCGGTGCAGCCGGGCACGAACGGGCAGGTGATCCTGGCCAACGTCGCCTGGCGTAGCGGAGCGGCCTACAACGGCTTCTACCTGTCCACCAATGCCGGTGCCAGCTGGGCCAAGGTCGACCCGACCGGCGCGATCAACCCCAAGGACATCGGCAATGCCACGATGGC
The DNA here is from genome assembly GCF_036389215.1 of Jatrophihabitans sp. Lineage (GTDB taxonomy): Bacteria > Actinomycetota > Actinomycetes > Mycobacteriales > Jatrophihabitantaceae > Jatrophihabitans_A. The sequence goes on along the minus strand of NZ_DASVQG010000075.1, from coordinate 1,580 downwards.
CTACGCCGCCGACGGCTCGCAGCTCTACGTCGTCCTGGAGTCACCGTCCCAGCTCCTCTCCGGCGCGGCCAGCGCGCTGCAAGGGGTCTACGTCTCGCGCAGCGGCGCGCTCGCCGGGCCGTACACCCTGATCGCCAACTCCGAGAAGCTCGCGCAGAGCGGGTCTGCCGAGCGCAAGCAGCGGATCGGCGGTGGGTACCAGCCTGGCGTGCAGGCCTGGTACAACCAGTTCGCCGGTGTCGATCCGGCCAACCCCAACCACGTCTACATCGGCCTGGAAGAGGTCTATGAGAGCTGGGACGGCGGCGCGAACTGGAACACCATCGGGCGCTACTGGAACTTCGGCATGGACTGCTGGAACTACCTCGATGCGCTGAACACCTGTGACGGCAACGTGGTGCACTCCGACCAGCACGCCATCGCCTTCGGTACCGGGTCCACCGCGGGTCAGGTATTCGTCGGCAACGACGGCGGCGTCTACCGCCGGTCCATGGCAGCCGGAACCACCTCCTGGACCTCGCTGGCCAGGTCCGGGCAGCTGGATGCCTTGCAGTACTACTCGGTCGCCGTCGGCAAGAACGTCCAGCCGGGCGCGGCACCGGGTTCCGTCCAGATCTGGGGAGGCTTGCAGGACAACGGTGTCTCCCTGCTGGACTCGACCAATTCCGGCCAGGTCTCGCCCTTCGGCGGCGACGGCGGGGACCAGCTGGTCGACCCGAACGACGGCTGCCGCACGGTGGGCGAGTACGTCGATCTCACGTTGCAGATGACGCTGAACTGCGGCAAGGCCGACGGCAGCGCCGCCTCGGATTCGGCCATCATCAACATCGGCCCGGAAGACCCGCTGCCCCGGTTCATCGCACCGTTCAGCGCCGACCAGACCGACGCCAACACCTGGGTGGCCGGCGGCGAGTTCGTGTGGGTCAACACCAAGACCTGGGCCTCGACCAGCGGTGCCGACTGGGTCCAGGCAGCCGACAGCGGCGCGGGGCATTCGATCACCTCGCTGGCCAGCCGCAATCACACCGTCTGGGCCGGCTGGTGTGGCTCCTGCAACCCGGGCGGCGCGTTCAACCGGGGCCTGGTGTCCAATGCCGGTGGTTCGGGCTACCACCAGGTCGCGACGCCGTCGAGCGTTCCGCTGCGGATGGTCACCGGTGTCACGCCGGATCCCAGCGATGCCTCGAGCGCGTACGTGGTCTTCGGTGGTTACTCCCGCAACTGGGTCGACGGTCCGGGCAACCTGGCCGCCGGCACCGGCCACCTCTGGAAGGTGACGGTCACCGGCGCGGTGGACGCCGCGGGCAACGAGCAGGCGACCTGGTCCGATGTCAGCGGGAACCTGCCGGACATCCCCGGTGATCACCTGCTGATCGCCTCGACGGGCCGGGTGCTGCTCGGTACCGACCTCGGTGTCGTCGAGACGACCCTGTCGTCGCTGCGGACCGGTTCGCCCTCGTGGTCGCGCGCCGCGGTACCGGCCACCATTGCCACCAGGCTGGTGGCGGGTCCGGACGGCAACCTCTATGTCGCGACCTACGGGCGCGGCATCTGGCGGACCACCTTGTAGGAGGATCCGG
>NZ_DASVQG010000074.1:0-3490 GCF_036389215.1 Jatrophihabitans sp. | reverse complement strand
CTCGGCGGACCTTACGGCGGCGCCGGCTGCGGTAGCGCTGGCAGCGCCGGCTGCGGTAGCGCTGGCAGCGCCGGCTGCGGTGGTGGTCGGCGAGTCGGTCATCTACCCATGATCGCAAGCCCGCACAACCAGGCACACCGCGACTACTTGGGCGGATGCGGAACAATGGGCCCGGTGACCGACAGCCAGAGCAGGCCCCGGGTTCGGATGACCGGCAAGGAACGCCGTGAGCAACTGCTCGACGTCGGGCGGGCGCTGTTCGCGGAGAAGGGCTTCGAAGCCACCTCCATCGAGGAGATCGCCAGCCGCGCCGGGGTCAGCAAACCGGTGGTGTACGAGCACTTCGGCGGCAAGGAAGGTCTCTACGCGGTGGTGGTGGACCGCGAGATGCGCAACCTGATGGACCGGATCACCTCGGCCCTGACCGGCTCAAACCCCCGGGCGCTGGTCGAGCAGGCGGCGCTGGCCCTGCTGACCTACATCGAGGAGCAGACCGACGGCTTCCGGATCCTGGTCCGGGACTCCCCGGTGGCCACCAGCACCGGGACGTTCTCCTCGCTGCTCAACGACATCGCCAGCCAGGTGGAGTACATCCTGGTGCGCGAGTTCGGCGCCCGCCGGCTCAATCCGAAGCTTGCCGGCATGTATGCCCAGATGCTGGTGGGCATGGTGGCACTGACCGGGCAGTGGTGGCTCGAGGTGCGCAAGCCCAAGCGCGAGGAGGTGGCCGCGCACCTGGTGAACCTGGGCTGGAACGGCCTGCGGGGCCTGGAGGCCAAGCCGAAGCTGTCGCTGGACTCCTGAGCTCCCGCGCTGAGCGCCCCGCACGGAGATGGCCTGCGCGTTCTAGAGCTCCTCGGACAGTTCCAGCCAGCTGTGCTCGGCGGCATCCTTGGCGCTGAGCACGGTTCGCAGCTCGGCGTCGAGCTCGCCGATACGGGCATAGTCGGTGGCGTGCTCGGCCAGCGACTGGTGCAGCTGGGCCTCCCGGCGCTCCAGCTTGGCGATCTCGCGCTCCAGCCGGGCCAGCTCCTTGCGGGTCGCCCGCGGATCGCCCTTGCGGGCCGGTTTCGCCGCGACGGCGACCGCCCGGCTGTCCTGCTCGGCGGCTCGCAGGTCGGCCGCCCGGCGACGCAGGTACTCATCGATCCCGCCGGGCAGCGCGGCGATCGAGCCGTCGCCCAGCAGCGCGACCGTCGAATCGCAGACCCGCTCGATCAGGTAGCGGTCGTGGCTGACCACCACCAGGGTGCCGGCCCAGGAATCCAGCAGGTCCTCCAGCTCGGCGAGGGTGTCGGTGTCCAGGTCGTTGGTGGGCTCGTCCAGCAGCAGCACGTTGGGCTGGGTGAGCAGCAGCCGCAGCAGTTGCAGCCGCCGCCGCTCGCCGCCGGACAGGTCGCTCACCGGCGTCCACTGCCGCTCGTTGGCGAAGCCGAACCGCTCGGCCAGCTGGCTGGCCGACTGCTCGACACCGCCGAGCACCGCGGTGCCACGGACCTCGGTCACCGCCTCGATCACCCGCAGCCGGGACGGCAGCTCGGTGACGTTCTGGGACAGGTACCCGACCCGGACGGTCTGGCCGATCACCACCGTGCCGGCATCGGGGGACAGCTCGCCGGCCAGCAGCCGGAGCAGGTGCGTCTTGCCCGAGCCGTTGACGCCGATGATCCCGATCCGGTCACCGGGGCCGACATGCCAGCTCGCGTCGGCCAGCAGCGTCCGGGCGGTGTCGCCGCCGCCCACCGAGAGCGTCACGTCCTCGACGTCATAGACGGTGCGGCCCAGCCGCCGGGCCGACAATGCCCGCAGCTCGACACTGCTGCGCACCGGCGGGACGTCGGCGATCAGCGCCTCGGCGGCCTCGATCCGGAACTTCGGCTTGGACGTGCGGGCCGGCGGCCCCCGGCGCAGCCAGGCCAGCTCCTTGCGCAGCAGGTTCTGCCGCCGGGCCTCGCTGGCGCTGGCCTGCCGGTCCCGCTCGGCCCGGGCCAGCACGTAGGCGGCGTAGCCGCCGTCGAAACTGCGCACCGAGCCGTCGGTGACCTCCCAGGTGCGGGTGCACACCGCGTCGAGGAACCACCGGTCGTGGGTGACGGCCAGCAGCGCGCCGCGGCGCCGGTTCAGGTACTCCGCGAGCCAGGTGACGCCCTCGATGTCGAGGTGGTTGGTGGGCTCGTCCAGCACCAGCAGGTCGGCGTCGGTGACCAGCGCCGCGGCCAGCGACACCCGGCGGCTCTCGCCGCCGGACAGCCGGTCAACCAGGGTGGAAAGGCCCAGCGCCGCCAGCCCCAGCCCGGTGAGCACCTCGCGCACTCCCACGTCACCGGCCCAGACGTGCTCGGCCGCATCGCCCACGACCAGATCGCGCACGGTGGAACCGGCCCGGAGGTGGCCGGCCTGGTCGACGGTGGCGATCCGCAGGCCGCCGGTGGCGGTGGCTCGGCCGGAGTCCGGTGGCTCGGCGCCGGTGATCATCCGCAGCAGGGTGGACTTCCCGCCGCCGTTGCGCCCGACCACCCCGATCCGGTCCCGGTCCCCGATCCCGAGCGACACCGACTCCAGCACCGAGGTGGTGCCGTAGCTCTTGGAGACGTTCTCCAGGTTGACCAGGTTCACAGCCATCAGGCCAGCACCGTCGCTCTCGCGCGGCCGCCGGCCACCGGATAGGCGCGCCGGCAGGCGCCACTGGCGGTCAGCGACCGGGCCAGCTCCCGGGCGTGCTGCTCGTCGCGAGCCAGGAACGCGCAGGTCGGCCCAGAGCCGGACACGATGCCCGCCAGCGCGCCGCGGTCGCGACCGGCGGCCAGGGTGCCGGCCAGGTAGGGCGCCAGGGTGATCGCCGCCGGTTGCAGGTCGTTGACCAGTCGGCTCGCCAGCAGCCCGGGATCTCCGCTGGCGACCGCCTCGACCAGCCCGCTGGCCGCGATCGCGGCGGCGGGGTCGGCGGCGGTCCGGACCAGCTCCGGCCCGCGCTGGCGATCCAGCTCGGCATAGACGGCCGGCGTCGACAGGCCGTCGTGCGCCACCGCCAGCACCCAGGAGAAGCCGGCCCCGCCCTCGATGGGCCGCAGCCGCTCGCCGCGACCGGCGCCGATGGCCGAGCCGCCGACCAGCGCGAACGCGACGTCGCTGCCCAGCCGGCCGGCCAGCGTGGCCAGCTCGCCGGCCGGCAGCCCGAGCCCCCACAGCCGGTCACAGGCCAGCAGCGCGGCGGCGGCGTCGGCCGATCCGCCGGCCAGGCCGCCCGCCACCGGAATGTGCTTGTCGATGGTGAGTTCGACCCGGGCGGGGACGCCGGCATGCGCGGCCAGCAGCTCCGCGGCCCGCCATGCCAGGTTGCCCCGGTCGGTGGGCAGCCCGGCGCTCTCGGAGCCGCGCATGCTCAGCAGCAGCGACTCGGCGGGTGCGGCGCTCAGCTCGTCGTACAGCTCGAGCGCGTGGAACACCGTGCCGATCTCGTGGTAACCGTCGGCACGCAGCGGCCCCACCA
>NZ_DASVQG010000073.1:0-13717 GCF_036389215.1 Jatrophihabitans sp. | reverse complement strand
CCGCCGGCCCGAGACGGCGGGGGAGGGGCCGGCGCCGCTGGAGCGCGGGTCCCACGACGTGGCGGAGGCTCCGAAGTGAGTGTGTTCGACGCGCTGATCGGCCAGCGCAGTGCGGTGACCGAGCTGACCCGAGCGGCCCGGGCTGCCGCCGACGTGGTCGCCGGACGCCCGGTGCCGACCGGAGCGGTGACCCATGCCTGGCTGTTCACCGGCCCGGCCGGCTCGGGGCGCTCGGTGGCTGCCCGGGCGCTGGCCGCCGCGTTGCAGTGCGACCGGGCCGAGCAGTTGCTGGCGACCCGGGACGGCCACGGTGAGCGCACCGCACCCGGCTGCGGCGACTGCCCGGCCTGCCACTCGGTGCAGGCCGGCGCGCATCCCGACGTCCGCTCGGTGGTGCCGGAGGGGCTCTCGATCGGCGTCAGCGAGATGCGCGCGGTGGTTGCCATGTCGGCCCGCCGGCCGTCGATGGGCCGCTGGCAGGTGGTGATCATCGAAGACGCCGACCGGCTCACCGAAGGCGCGGCCAATGCCTTGCTGAAGGCGATCGAGGAGCCGCCGGAGCGCACCGTCTTCCTGCTCTGCGCGCCCTCGACCCACCCTGACGACGTGATCGTCACCATCCGGTCCCGGTGCCGGGTGGTCGGCCTGCGGATCCCGCCGGCCGACGCCATCGCCGAGGTGCTGGTTGCCGACGGCATCGATGCGGCCGCCGCCGGCTGGGCCGCCCAGGCGTCACAGGGCCATGTCGGCCGGGCTCGCCGGCTGGCCCGCGACGGCGAGGCGCGGCAGCGACGTGCGGAGGTGCTCGCGATCCCTGCCCAGCTGACCTCGCTCAACGCCTGCTTCGAGGCCGCCGATCACCTGGTGCAGGCGGCCGAGGCCGAGGCCCGGGCCCTGACGCGCGACCTCGACGTCTCCGAGTCCGACGAACTCAAGCTCGCGCTGGGCGCCGGCGGCACCGGCAAGGGTGCGGCGGCAGCCGCCCGCGGCAGTGCCGGGGCGTTGAAGGATCTGGAGAAGCGGCAGAAGTCCCGGGCGACCCGGCTGCAACGCGACTCGCTGGATCGCGCGCTGGTGGACCTCGCCAGCTTCTACCGGGACGTGCTGCTGGTGCAGGCCGGCTCACCGGTGCTGGCCGCGCATCCAGAGGTTGCCTCCGACGTGTCGGTGGTCGCCCGGTCGATAGACCAGGCAGGAGCGCTGGTCCGGCTGGAGCAGGTGCTGGCCTGCCGGGAGGCGATCGAGCTCAACGTCAAGCCGAAGATCGCCGTCGAGGCGTTGACCGCGGCGCTTCGGCTGCCCTGACCCAGCTGCACGGTTTTGGACCGGGTTGCGACTCTCCGATTGCCCTGCCATCTTCGATGGGTACCGCCAGGGCTTACGCTTAGCTGATGGGGCTGATCTGCGCGGTGACCTTTACCGATCGAGGTCGGCTGTACTACGCCGATCCTGGCGCGCTGACGCCGGCGGTCGGTGACTACGTCCTGTACCCGACCACCGAGGGCCCCGAGGTGGCGCAGGTGATGTGGGCGCCGCAGTGGAGCCCGCAGGACATCGGCGGCCTGCCGGAACTGGTTGGCCTCGCGGGTCCCGAACACATCACCGCGCTGGCTAGCGGACGCAAGAAGCGGGCCGAGGCGCGGGTGGCGGCCAGGCGGCTGATCCGGGCACACGGCTTGCCGATGAAGATCGTCGGGGTCGATCACGTGCTCGCCGACAACCGCACGGTGATCTACTTCTCCGCCCCGCACCGGGTCGACTTCCGGTCGCTGGTGCGTGACCTCGGTGCCACCCTGAAGGGCCGGGTCGAGCTACGCCAGCTGTCCTCGCGCGACGAGGCCCGGGTGATCGGCGGCATCGGATCGTGCGGGCGGGACCTGTGCTGCTCCACCTTCCTGGTCGACTTCGAGCCGGTGTCGGTGCGGATGGCCAAGGACCAGGACCTGCCGCTCAACCCGTTGCGGATCTCCGGAGCGTGCGGCCGGCTGATGTGCTGCCTGAAGTTCGAGCATCCGCTGTACCAGGACTTCGCCGACCAGGCCCCGGCGATCGGGTCGTGCGTGTCCACCCCGGACGGCGAGGAGGCCACCGTCGTGGGGCACTCGGTGCCGACCGACTCGGTGGTGCTGCGGATGAACGCCGACGGCCGCCGGACCACCTGTGCCTTGGCCTCGGTGTGCTCCTCGCGCAAGGCCCACGACCAGTTCTACGGCGACGGCACCGTCGGCTCGGCGCAGGCCAGCCCGTCAGGCAGCGTGGTCGCTGCCACTGTCACCGACGGCGTGCCGCCCGAGGCCGCCTCACCCCTCGTGTCCGGCGCCGTCGAGTCGAGCAGCGCCGCCTCGAGCAACGTCGTGGCAGCCAGCCCCGCGTTGGACGGCATTGCCAGTGCCAGCCTCGTCGTCGGGGACACCGTCGCTGACGCCATCGTCTCGGCGAGCGCCGTGTCGGACAGCGTCGTCTCGGGCACAGTCAGTTCGGACAGCGTCGTCTCAGGCACAGTCAGTTCGGACGGGGTCGTCTCAGGCACAGTTAGTACGGACGGCGTCGTCTCGGCCGGAACCATCGTCGGCGGCGACACCATTCCCGGCCTCGCCACCGAACTGCCAGCCCCGTAGGACCACTCGCAGCACCGGACATGCAGCGATAGCAGTCGGTCTCCGGTAGCGGACATGCCGATCGACCCAGATCAGAAGTGGTCGAAGACCCCACCGTCCTGATCAGCGACCTGGGCGAACTCGTGCCACCCCATGTTGTAGAGCGAGAGATTGTTCGATACCGCTTGGACGCCCCGAGGAGTGCAGCGGAACGGATCGCCTCGCGTTCCCCGCACGTCCAGGACCAGGATCGGTCGACGTGGGTCGGTCATGGTCACCTGATCCACAACGAAGACGAACGATCCTTGAAAGCTGGGCGGCAGCACGCTGCCGATGTCGGAGATGTCATCGAGTGCAGGGTCCTCGACGAAGTCGACGTTGGCCTCGAACCCTTCTTCGCTGGGCTTGACTATGTCCTCGCGGATCCGCGCCCACGCGGCATCGTCCTTGTAGTCCGTTCTGATCACCGGCACCCAGTACTCGCCCGAGCCGAAGTTGGTCACGCGGTGCAAACTAGCATCATGCTCGCGCTCGACGAGGCTTCCCACAGTGAGCGCGCAACGGTCCGAGTACCTGACTGAGTCCGACCGACTGGCGGCCCTCCGACCGTCCGCTCACGCAGCGTGGGAGCGGGCGTCCCCCTTGAACACCCAGCCCCGTAGCAGGACGAACCGCAGCACCGTCGCGGCCAGGTTGGCCAGCACCAGCACGGTCAGCTCCAGCCCCGGGTGCGGCATCGGGTTGATCGCGTGCAGCAGCCCCAGCGCGCCGCTGGTCAGCGCCAGGCCGAGCCCGAACACCGCCAGACCTTGCGCCTGATGCCGGCCTGCATGGGCCTGCCCCGTGATGCCGAAGGTGAATCGGCGGTTCACCGCGGTGTTGGCCAGCGCCGTCAGAAGCAGCGCGACCAGGTTGGCCAGCTGCGAGCCGAGCGGGCCGAGACCGAACCAGAACAGCAGCAGGTAGGCCAGCGTGCTGATCACCCCGACGGCGCCGAACCGAACCAGCTGGCGCAGCAGTCCCGGCGCGACACCGGGCGCGCCTGGAGTCACCAGCGGCTGCCGGCCGAACTGGAGGCGAATCTCGGCCAGCGGCAGCGCTCCGGTGGCCAGCGCCCGGCCGAGCCGGGCCACCCCGCGCAGGTCGGCCACCGCGGTGCTGATGATGTCCACCCGGGAGTCCGGGTCGTCCACCCAGTCCACCGGCACCTCATGGATCCGCAGGCCGGATCGTTCGGCCAGCACCAGCAGTTCGGTGTCGAAGAACCAGCCGGTGTCCTGCACCAGCGGCAGCAGCTTTCGCGCGACCTCGGCCCGCACCGCCTTGAACCCGCACTGGGCGTCGGAGAACCGGGTGAGCAGGGTGCCCCGCAGGATCAGGTTGTAGCACCGGGAGATCAGCTCGCGCTTGGTGCCGCGCACCACCCTGCTGTGCCGCGACAGCCGGGACCCGATGGCCACGTCGGAGTGCCCGGAGATCAGCGGGGCCACCAGCGGCAGCAGGGCGTTCAGGTCGGTGGAGAGGTCCACGTCCATGTAGGCCAGCACGTCGGCCTCGGAGGCGAGCCAGACGGCGCTGAGCGCGCGGCCACGGCCCTTCTGCTCCAGCCGGACGTGCCGGACGCCGGGCAGCTCACGGCTCAACCTGGCTGCGACCAGCGGCGTCGAATCGGTGCTGGCGTTGTCGGCGATGGTGATCTGGAACTGGTAGGGAAAGCGCCGCTCCAGATGATCGTGCAGCCGCCGCACGCAGGGTGCCAGATCCACTTCCTCGTTGAACACCGGAATGGTGACGTCGAGAGTCAGCCGATCCGATTTCGGCTGTGAATCAGGGGTATCGAGCTCTGCCAGCCGTGTCATGCCTCAACTTTGGGCCGGCGGACTGGCACCACCTTGTGGCAATGCTGTGGCGTTGCTGGGAACAGCTCGGCACCGCACTGCGGTCATCCGGGATAGGCGCTTACCGGTCCAGGATGTGAAAGACCGCGATGCCGAGCATGACCACGGCCAGCAACTCGCAGCAGATGCCGACAAGCAGGATCCGCGCCTTGATCGCATTCATCCGGCGGGCGGCCGCCAGCGCCTTGAGGCGCGCTCCCGAGATGGCCGCCCGCGCCTGCTCGGACGGTTGGTTCCACCAGCTGATCAGCTGGTCGACGGTGATGGTGGTCTCCCCGTAGGGCAGCGGAACGCTGACCAGGATTGCGATCACGGAGGCGGCGATGAACAGCGCGATCGCCGCGACCAGCCAGCCGTGTGCGGCGCCGGGCAGCGTGAAGCTGTCGGCGCTGGTGATCACCGCGACGAGGCCGAAGAGCAGGGTGACCAGCGAACCCGACGTGCTGATGACCGTGCCGCCCTTGTTCTCCAGCGCGGTACGCCGGGTGGCCTCCGCATCGAGCAGCAGCTTGACGTAGTCGGTGTAGATGACGGGGGCGGTGTCGTCAGCCATGATCAGCCCTCGCTGCCGCGGCATCGGCTGCCTGGCTGTCTGGCAGTGCGTCGGGCAGCTCCATCGGGAGCACGCTGTTCAGGCCCTTTCTCGGGTTGAATGAGATCTGGTCGAACCAATCCGGGTCGACCGCCGGGGCGGTCGGCTCGGTGGCCGGTTGGGGTGTTTCCCCCGCTGCGTCAGACATTCTCGCTCCCTACGCCGTACGCCACGCCGTGCCGCACATAGTGCACCTGCGGTCGGCTGGCGGACAAGGGCGCCCCCGTGACGGCTGAGAGCGTTGCTCTCTGTCTGGTGCGCAGATATGACGCGACCGGCCCGGACCCACGCAAGGAGGGTGATCCGTGAGTCCGGGCCGTGCCCCGGCCGAGTGCCGGGCGTTCAGGCTTCAGCCGGCTGGCTGCGTCAGGTCGTACAGGGTGACGCCGCCGACGGTGGTCGCGGTGAAGGTGCTCTGCACCCAGCTGCTGATCTGGGAGGAGGCGTTGCTGCCGCCGGTCTGGGAGCCGCCGGGGCCGCGACCACCGCCGAGGCCGCCACCGATGAAGTAGTGGATCTTGCCGTCGGCCACCAGCGCCTTGAACTCATCGAGGGTCGGGGACGGGTCGCTGCCGTTGAAACCACCGATCACCATCACCGGCTTCTCGGTTGCCAGCTGGAATCCGGCCGCGCTGTTGGAACCCACGGCCGCCGCGACCCAGGCGTACCGGGAGGAGTTGGCCTGCAGCGCGTCGACCACCGCCGCGGACGGGGTGCTGGCGTTGAGCAGGCCGCCCGCGCCGCCGGTCCGGGCACCGGTGGCGCCGCCGGGAACCTGGCCGGGCGGGAAGCCACCGGCCGGGAAGCCACCGGGCGGCAGGCCACCGGGCGGCAGGCCACCGGGAAGCTGGCCGGCAGGAGGCGGGGCGAAGCCGCCCGGCCGCTGGCCGTTGAACCGCCCACCGGGGCCACCGAAGCCGCCGGCGCTCGCGGGGCCCGCGCTGGGGATGGAGCCGGTGTGCGGCGTCCGTGCGGTCGACACGGCGTAGGCGGTGGGGCCGGCCAGCGCGGCGGTCAGCGCGACAGCTGCCACGACCAGCCCGGCCCGGCGGGCCAGCCGGGACATCACCACGAGCAGCACGGCGCTGGCGGCGCCGGCCATCAGGATCGCGTGGCGCAGCCAGGGCAGCCAGCTCGGCGTCCGGTCGAGCAGGTGGAACTCCCAGGCCGCGGCGACCAGGATGCTGGCCGCGAGGAGGCCGGTGGCCGCCAGCCGGTCACGGTGCCGCCACAGCAGGGTGGTCGCCACTGCGAGAACGCCGCCGATCGCAGGCGCCAGCGCCACCGTGTAGTACGCGTGGATGATCCCCTGGGCGTAGCTGAAGACCAAGCCGGTGACCAGCAGCCAGCCGCCCCAGAGCAGCAACGCCGCCCGGGTACGGTCGGTGCGGGCGGCCTTGCGGGTGAACCACAGTCCGGCGACGAGCAACAGCAGCGACGAGGGCAGCAGCCACGAGATCTGGGTGCCCATGTCGGTGCCGAACAGCCGGGTCGCGCCGGTGGCACCCCATTGGCCACCGTTACCGCCACCGCCGCCCACGCTGCCGGTCTCGTTGCCGGTCAGCCGGCCGACGCCGTTGTAGCCCAGGGTGAGCTCGAGGATCGAGTTGTGCTGCGAGCCGCCGATGTAGGGCCGGTCCGCGGCCGGGATCAGCGAGACGATCGCGATCCACCAGCCGGCCGAGACCACCAGGGCGGCACCGGCGGCCAGCAACTGCCCGATCCGGTTGCGCACCGGATTGGGCGCGGCCAGCAGGTAGACCAGCGCGAAGGCCGGAACCACCAGCAGGGCTTGCAACATCTTGGTCAGGAAGCCGAAACCGGTCAGCACGCCGACCAGCGCCAGCCATCGCATGGAGGCCGTTTCCAGCGCCCGGATAAGGCAATACGCGCCGGCCACCATCAGCAGCGTGAGCAGCGAGTCAGGGTTGTTGAACCGGAACATCAGCGCCGCCACCGGAGTGCTGGCCAGTACCGCGCCGGCGATCAGGCCGGCTGCCGGGCCCGAGGTGCGGCGCACCGTCAGGTACAGCAGGCCCACCGCGGCGACCCCCTCGAGCGCCTGCGGCACCAGCACGCTCCACGAACTGAGGCCGAAGACCCGCACCGACAGGGCCATGATCCACAACGCGGCCGGTGGCTTGTCGACGGTGATCGAGTTGGCGGCGTCGGATGATCCGAAGAACATCGCCTTCCAGCTGGCCGAGCCGGCCTGGGCCGCCGCCGAGTAGAACGAGTTCGCGTAACCGGAGGCTCCCAGGCCCCACAGGTACAGCAACGCGGTAGCCAGCAGCAGTGCCAGCACGGACGGCCGGACCCAGGCGGGATCGGCGAGGCGGCCTCGAAGAACGGCCGGTACCCGGTTGGGCCGGGCGCGCTGGAACGGCTGCTCGGAAGAGGTGTGGCCTGGTGCCAGAAGGGTATGTGCGCTCATGTCACACAGCGTTGCCGGCAAAGCTTGCCTGAGTCTGTGAGGCAACTTGACGATAACCATGGATCGGCAGCTCGACGGTGAACACCGTGTCACCGGGCCGGCTCTCCACCATGATGCGGCCGTGGTGCGCGGCCACCACCGCCGCCACGATCGCCAGCCCCAGTCCGGTGCTGCCAGCGGCGCGCGAGCGTGACTGCTCGCCACGGGAGAACCGCTCGAAGACGTCGGGCATCAACCCGGCGGAGATGCCGGGACCGTCGTCACGGACGCAGAGCACCGCGTAGTTGGCTTGCTTTCCAAGCGAGATCCGGACCGTCGTGCCGGGCGGGGTATGGGCTCGGGCGTTGGCCAGCAGGTTCGTCACCACCTGGTGCAGCCGGGGAGCGTCACCCAGCACCAGCACCGGCTCGTCGGGGACGTCGAGCTGCCAGCGGTGCCCTGGCCCGGCGGCGTGGGCGTCACTTGTCGCATCCACCGCCAGCCGGGTCAGGTCGACCTCGGCCGATTCCAGCGGCCGGCCGGCATCGAGGCGGGCCAGCAGCAGCAGGTCGTCGACCAGCGCGGTCATCCGGCCCGCCTCGGACTCGACCCGGCTCATGGCGTGCGCGATGTCAGGCGGCGCGACGTCCCGGCTGCGCCGGGTCAGCTCGGCGTAACCGCGGATCGAGGCCAGCGGGGTGCGCAGTTCGTGGCTGGCGTCGGCGACGAACTGCCGCACCCGGGTCTCGCTGCGGTGCCGGGCGTTCAGCGCCTCGCTGACGTTTTCCAGCATCCGGTTCAGCGCGACGCCGACCTGGCCCACCTCGGTGTGCGGGTTCGGGCCCGGAACCCGCTCGGCCAAGGCGACCTCGCCCTCGTCCAGCGGCAGCTCGGCGACCCGGCTGGCGGTGGCGGTGACCCGCTGCAGCGGCCGCAACGCCAGCCGCACGATCACGGTGCCGACCAGGCCGGCGATGATCAGCCCGAGCAACGCCAGCGCGGTGATCGCCAGGGTCAGGTCGGCCAGGGTGCTCGACACCTCCTTGAGCGAGAAGCCGGACACCAGCACGTCACCGTCCGGCATGGCCCGGGCGATGATCCGGTAGTCGCCCAGGCCGGGCAGCTGTACCGAGCGGGGCTGGCCGTCGGCGCGCAGGCTCAGCAGCCGCTGTTGCACCGCTGCGCTCAGCGCCGGCCGGGCGTTGCTGGCGTCCTGCAGCGCCGAGGCCGCCACCGTGCCGTCCTCGATGACCGCACCGATGCTGCCGATCGGGTTGCCCGGCGGCAGCAGGAACCGTCCCGGGTCGTTCTGCGGCGAGCCCGGCTCGAACCGTTGATGTCCGGAGTCGCGCGCCGTCATCCCGCCGGCGGTCGCCAGTTGCTTGTCGAGCTGGCCGGTCAGCGACCGGCTCAACGCCACCTCGGTGAAGAACCCGATTCCGGCGCACAACAGGATCAGCAGCCCCAGGAAGCTGGCGATCAGGCGGGTCCGCAACGTCCAGTCGCGCAGCGGCCGCACCCGCCGGCCGCCACGCCCGCTCGCGTCCACCTCAGCCCGCGGGGCGCAGCACGTAGCCGACGCCGCGCAGGGTGTGGATCATCGGCTCGCGGCCGGCGTCGATCTTCTTGCGCAGGTAGGAGATGTAGATCTCGACCACGTTGGCCTGACCGCCGAAGTCGTAGTTCCACACCCGGTCCAGGATCTGGGCCTTGGACAGCACCCGGCGCGGATTGCGCATCAGGTAGCGCAGCAGCTCGAACTCGGTGGCGGTCAACGCGATCTCCTCACCGGCCCGGCTGACCTCGTGGCTCTCCTCGTCGAGGGTGAGGTCGCCGACGCTGAGCACCGAGCCGCTGTGGGCGGCTGCGATCGAGGTGCGGCGCATCAGGCCACGCACCCGCGCGACCACCTCTTCCAGGCTGAACGGCTTGGTGACGTAGTCGTCGCCGCCGGCGGTGAGCCCCGCGATCCGGTCCTCCACGGCGTCCTTGGCGGTCAGGAACAGCACCGGGAGGTTGGGGGAGTCATCGCGCAGCCGGCGCAGCACCTCCAGGCCGTTGAGGTCGGGCAGCATGACGTCGAGCACCACCGCGTCGGGCTTGAACTCCCGCGCGGCGCGGATCGCGGCCAGGCCGTCGTGGGCGGCCCGGATGTCCCAGCCCTCGTAGCGCAGGGCCATGGTGAGCAGGTCGGCGAGGTTCGGCTCGTCGTCGACGACCAGCACCCGGACCGGGGTGCCGTCGCTACGCAGCAGGGACGATGGGCGGGTGGCGCTGGTGGTAGTCACCTGAGAAGGATGCGGCTGGCGACTAGCGGGCGGCTGTGCTGTCCCTGTGCGGATCCTGTGGGTCAGGTGCCCCGCGGCCGGGCGGGCCGGGGCTGATCGGCAGGTGCCTGGTTGCCGGTGCCGCCGCCGCACCGGTTAGACTTCGACGGTCGCGGTTCGCCGTGCGCCGCCTTAGCTCAGTCGGCAGAGCGTCTCACTCGTAATGAGAAGGTCTAGGGTTCGATTCCCTAAGGCGGCTCACATTCCTTGTGCTACTACGGTTGAGTGGTGGCGCCTGTCGGTGGCACCGACAGGACACGTTGGAGAGCGGCCGCAAGGGCCTTCAGCTCCTGGTCCGCCAGGTGCTGGGCGAAGTGCTCTTCGATCCCAGCGAGGTACGTCGGCGCGGCCTGGCGGTAGCGCCGTAGCCCGAGGTCGGTCAGCGCTGCGTACGCCGACCTCCCGTCCTGCGGGTTCTGCTCACGAACGAGCAGTCCGGCCGTCGTCATTTCCTCCACCAGCCGGCTGACACGCGTCCGGCTCAGGACCACCCGGTCCGCCAGATCAGACATCCGCAGCTTGCGCTCCGGAGTCGCAGCCAACTCCAGGAGCACGTCGTAGAAGCGCAGCGGCATGCCGGCCTCGGCCATGAGCTTCTGGTCCAGCACCGGCACCACCGCCGCATGGACCTGCAGTAACGCGCCCCAGGCGCTCGTGGACAGGTGCTTCCGATCTTGATCCATGGGCCGCAGCCTACAGCTACTTGCGTGCACGCGCACCTAGTTGTAAGATGTGTGCACACGCACATAACCTGGAGGATCACATGACACGGCTACTGCACGTCTCCGCTTCACCCCGGGGCTCGGCCTCGGAGTCACTCGCTATCGCCGAGCACTTCCTCGACGCGGTCCGCGACGTCCGCCCCGACGTCGTGATCGACACCTTCGACCTGTGGGACGGCACGCTGCCGCAGTTCGGACCGGCTGCCGCCGGCGCGAAGATGGCCGTGTTCGCCGGGCAGACCCCGACCGGTGAGCAGGCCGCTGCCTGGCAGGCAGCGAAGACCACGTTCGAGCGCCTCGCGGCAGCGGATGAGTACCTGCTCACCGTGCCGATGTGGAACCACGGCATCCCGTACATCCTCAAGCAGTTCATCGACGTCGTGAGCCAGCCCGGCATGGTCTTCACCTTCGACCCCGAGAACGGCTACACCGGACTGCTCACCGGCAGGAAGGCCGCCGTCATCTACACCAGCGCCGTCTACGGAGCCCACCGTCCGCCGTCGTTCGGCGACGACTTCCAGGCGCCGTACCTGAACAGCTGGCTGCGCTGGACGGGAATCGAGGACATCACCACCATCGAGTTCCGCCCGAACCTCGCCACCGCGGACGCCGACAGCGACCGGCGGCGCGCCCATGCCGACGCCCGCGAGGCCGGCAAGCGCTTCTGACCGACCTTTCACCGACCCACTCGACACCGAAGGAACAGACCATGACAATCGCCATTACCCGCACCGAACTTCAGGCCCTGCTCGCGGCAGGCACCGTCACCGTCGTCGACGCCCTCCCACAGAGCTACTACGACCAGCAGCACCTGCCCGACGCCATCAACCTCGTCGAAAGCGACGTCGACACCCGCGCCGCAAGCCTGCTGCCCGACCTCGCCGCAACCATCGTCACCTACTGTTCCAACCCCGCCTGCGGCAACAGCAAGGCCGTCGCCCGACGCCTCGACAAGCTCGGCTACCTCGACGTCCGCACCTACCCCGGCGGCATCCAGGAGTGGGCCGGGGCGGGCCTGCCGACCCAAGCGACGGCAGGGGCCGCACCCCGCTAGTTACCTTGGCGCTACTCCTGAGCGCAAGGGTGCTGAGGTTTGCCGGCGCAAACCGGCCGAGGGAGAGGTCAGGCAGTGCGAGAGGCGCGACCACACACTCTCTTGACCGAAGGCGTTATGCCCTGGTTAGCTGACTGCACCCACCACTTTCCACTTCGGAGCTGTCTCATGACCTTTTCCCTTAGCGCCGGTCGGCGCCCGTTCCGGCTGCTGATCGCCGGCGCCACCGCGATCGCGGCCACCGTATTGACCGTTTCGGCCGCCGCTGCGGCGCCGGCCCCCGCTGACTCCTCAGCTGCTACCGCCAGCTCCAGCCGGGCCGTTCCGCAGGTTCAGGTGCAGGCCGTGGGCCTGGCTTCGACCATCGCGCTGAGCAACTGTTCGGGCAGCCTGGCCCGCTACCCGTCGTCCCTGGACACCGACCGGGCGATGATGCTCACCAACGGGCACTGCTACGAGGGCGGCTTCCTCGCGGCGGGCCAGGTGCTGGTCAACCGGGCCAGCTCCCGCACCGGCAAGCTGCTCAACGCCAGCGGCACGGCCGTGGCCACCGTCAAGGCCGACCTGGTGCTCTACGCGACCATGACCGGCACCGACGTCACGCTGTACCGGCTGAACAAGACCTTCGCCCAGATCAGGAGCACGACCGGCCTCAACGCGCTCACCATCTCCTCGACCCACCCGGTCGACGGGCACGCGATCTCGATCCCGTCCAGCTACTGGAAGACCACCTACTCCTGCGCCATCAACGGCTTCGTCAGCACGCTGCGTGAGGACCAGTGGACCTGGCACGACTCGATCCGCTACCTGTACCCGAGCTCCACCTGCCAGACCATTGGCGGCACGTCCGGCTCGCCGATCATCGACAACTCCAGCCTGCAGATCGTCGGCATCAACAACACCCTCAACGAGCAGGGCCAGGCCTGCACGCTGGACAACCCGTGCGAGGTCAACGCCGACGGCAGCCTCACTTACACCCAGGGCCAGAACTACGGCCAGGAGACCTACTGGTTCAACACCTGCCTGACCTCGACCAACGCGATCGACCTGAACAAGACCGGCTGCCTGCTCACCAAGTAGGACCGGATCGGCCAGGTAGGCCGATTCTCAGCTTCGGCGCCGGCGAGCGGACCACCCGCTCGCCGGCGTCCGTTATTCCGGCGGAGATTTCCCGGTCGCGATGCCGGCGTCGAGCGCATGCCAGCTATGTCCTGGTCGAGCGATGCGACTAGGTCCTGGACGAGCGGTGGATGAACCCGCCGATCGACGTGCGCGGACGGTCTCCCGCATTGGGATCGACCCTGGAGATGAAGTGGCGCAGGTGTGGCGCCAGCGTCACGAGACGGTTGCGGGCGGGTGAGACCCAGAGGCCTGGACCGACCGATCCGACGGAGTCACGCTCCTCGGTGATGTCGAGGATTCCGCGCGCGGGAACGGCGGCGTCGGGTGGGTCGGCGACGCAATGCAGTAGGCCTCCCCAGTGCACGTCCCACTCCGCAACCGAGTAGAAGATGTAGGAGCCGTCGAACTGGCCGTCGTCGCGGTGCAACCCCAGCGCCGTGCCCTGCGGGTAGATCCAGGGAGTCATGCTCACCCGGGCCGCGTCCTGCCGCCCGTCGAGCAGTAGCCGGCGCAGCAAGGCGGCGAGTGGCTCGAGCGCCGGCGGCAGGTCCGGTGGAACTTCCTGGGAGCGAGCTGATCCGGCAGACGCCAACCAGGTCGGTCCCCTCAGCGGCTCGCCCTCGCCCAGTCGCCATACCGTGCGCCACTGACCGTGGTGCACTCCACGGTAGGTGAGCTGTTCGGCCCATCTCCGCAGCGCCTGGAACTCGGCTTCCAGCAGCACGTCGTCGAAGACCCGCAGGCCTGCGGCGTCGAAGACCCTACGCATGTCGAGGGCCGAACGCGTTGATCGCTCTGTTCCCGGCAGCAGCCGGCCCGGCCGGATGCCTGGCGGAACGGATGGGTTCGTGCTGGCCGGGCCCCCCGTAGCCGAAGCTGTAGGCCAGCCGGATCACCTCGGCGTGCGTGCCCGGATCCAGTCGCCACGAGACGGGCGCTGCCAGCGAGGTCGGCAGCACGACACTTCGCCGCCGCGGCCGGTCCAGGAACAG
>NZ_DASVQG010000072.1:0-13904 GCF_036389215.1 Jatrophihabitans sp. | reverse complement strand
AGGTCAGGGCCGGCACCACGTTGGCCACGTTGCCCCCGCCGATCGTCGGGGCCAGGCCCAGTGCTGCCAGTACCGGGCCGACCGCGTCGGGAAAGGCGCAGTTGAGTACTACCGGCGAGCCGCCGTGCGCCCGCACCGCCTCGCCGAGCGCCCGGGCCGGAGCCAGATGCATCGGCAGCCACGGCCCGAATTGGGCCTCGTCGAGTTCGCGGAAGAGCTCGCTGGGAAGTTCGGTCAACCGCCGCCACGACTGGACGGAGGCGCAGTTGACCACCATGGTCGGCTCGAAGCGGTCCAGCACGTCGACCGCGCCGGCCGGCTCCTCCAGATCGAGGACGTGTCCGCTGATGTCACCGCGGTAACCATGGTTCATCGCGGTGAACCGCAGCAGGTTCGAATCCCGCTCGGCCAGTTCCTCGGACCGGGAGGTGACCCCGATCGCCTCGACCCTCGGGTCCAGCACCAGGGCGTTGGCGATCTTCTTCCCCAGGTCGCCGTAGCCGACGATCAGGATGCGGCAGTGTGGGGTCGGGCTCAGCTGCATGACGTTGCTCCTTCGGGCTGTGCTGATTCGTGCCGGGGTCGCTGCGCCGATCACGCTCAGCGCGGGTAGGCGCCGTTGTCGACCGGCAGCACCTTGCCGGTCAGGTTGCGGCTGGCGGGCGAGATGAGGAACTGGATGACCTCGGCCACCGAGTCGGCGTCCAGGCGGGTGCTCAGTTGTTCCTGGCGGGCGTATTCGGCATGGCGGTAGGGCGGTATCCGCTGCTCGATGGCGGTGCCCCGGACCAGCCCGGGCGAGACACAGTTGACCCGGACCCAGGGGGCGTAGTTCATCGCCTGGGACTTGGTCAGCCCGATCACCGCGGCCTTGGAGGATCCGTAGACGGCATCGGAGCTGCCGATCTCGCCCGCGGTCGAGGACAGGTTGACCACGCAGCCGGAATCCTGCCGCTCGACCAGTGGGGTGGCATAGGCCTGGGTGAGCAGCATCGGTGCCAGCACGTTGACCCAGTAGTCGCCCTCGATCCTCGGCACGTCGTAGGTGTGCAGCGGGTTGCCGCGATACATCCCGGCGTTATTGATCAGGGCGGCCGGCTTGTCGATCTTGCCGATCGCTTCGCACACCTGCTCGACGCCGCGCTGCCCCGACAGGTCTGCCCGCACGGTCCACGGCACACCCGGCAACTCGGCTGCCACTGACTCCAGCCCGTCGCCGTCGATATCGACGAGCAGCAACTCGTAGCCCGCGCCGGCCAGCCGCCGGGCCAGCGCGCGGCCGATGCCGTTCGCGGCGCCGGTCACGATGCAGGTTCCGGTGGCCGTCGTGGTTTCGGTCATCTCGATACCGCCTTCGTGGGAATCCGTTGCTGCAGCAGGGTGTAGATCTCGCTCGCCTCGGCGAGGACGTCCTCTAGTTCGGCAGGCACCGTCCAGTCGGCCGGAACGCTTGCGGCGCGCCCGAAACCCCGGCTCCGGGCCACGTCGACGTGCCATCCCGCCCACTTGGCCCAGTCGGCGTTCATGTCGGCCGGCCAGCTCAGGTGCCGCTCGTCGAAGGCAAGGCCGGCGAACTGGCACAGCTCGCCGATGGCCTCGACGGGGTCGACGTTCAGCCGCCCGGAGTCCAGGACCAGCAGCGCGGAGCCGGCCGCGTCGAGGTGGCAGTACCAGCGCCACAGGTCGGCATAGCCGAGGTTCTTGGCGGTGACCTGGCCACGCAGCTTGAGGTTGCTGTAGATGGTCTCGCGCGGCTCGCGCACCAGGATCACGTGGTGGCCGGCCAGCCACCGCGGATCGGCGCAGAGCTCGTCGATCGCGTGGTAGGGAAAGTCCTTGTGCACCAGGGGTTTCTCGGTGGGCTCGAGCAGCACCGCGGCTGCTTCCTCGTAGCTCCGGCCGCTGTCGCCGTCGAGCTCGGCATGATCGATCGGTTCGGCACGCAGGTGGATGTAGTAGTAGTCGGCCAGCACCTCGTGGTGGGTGAGAACGTCGCCCCGGTTCTGGAAGTAGCGTTCCAGAGCGGTCGATCGCGAGCGCGGATGGCTCCAGAGGGACAGCCTCATGCCGCGTGCACCCCCCCGATCAGCTTCAGGTGCGAGGAGCTGGCCTCCGCCAGCGTCTGCAGGAACTGCGGCATCGCCCAGAACTGGGCGGCGGGCAGATTCCGGTTGAAGAGCGGGCGGATCAGCTCGTGGGTGGGATCGAGGCCGGCCGCGTCGACCTCGTCGAGCAGGCCCGGATCCGGCTGGAAAACCTTGGCGGTGTCAATCAGTTCCAGTGCGGCGTAGGTGTCGGGCTTGATCGTGTAGGCAACCGGCTTGTCCAGGGTCGCGGTGAGGTGCACGCACTCCTCGGCCGCGCCCGGGTCGACCCGCACGCTCGAGAGCAGGATGGAGCTGCGTGGTTCGATCTCGGCGACCAGGTCGGCACCGAGCCGGGCCAGCGCCGCCTCGGCCAGCCGCAGGGCCCGGACGTCGAGTTGGGTCGTTCCACTGAAGGCCCGAACGGCATCGCCGACCCGACCGGTCATATGCGTGACGACCGTGCGGACGTGCTCGTTCTCCGAGCCGGTCAGCCGGCCGCGACCGGCGGCGACGGCTAGGGCGAAGGCCTCGAACTGCGCCAGGCTGAAGCTCAGGGTGCCGTTGACCGACACCCCGCGGCTGACCAGTTGCTCGATGGCGCGGTAGCCCTCCAGCGAGCCCGGCACCTTCACCATCACGTTCTGGGCGAGAGCGGCCAGCTGCAGGCCCTCCTCCACGATGGCGAGGGCGTCGAAGGTGTGCGCCGGCGACACCTGTGCCGAGACCCAGCCGTACCGGCCACCGGACGTGCGGTGCAGCGCGCGCATTGCTTCGGCCGCCGATGCGATGTGGGTGTGGTAGCAGCTGTCGCGGGTAGCGGCCGACCGCGGGCTGCCGCCACGGCTGCGCTGCCGGACCACGGAGTCGTACTCCTCGATGAGGATGGGGTTGGTCGTCACGCCGGTGAGCTGGGCCGCCAGTTGCGGTGAGCCCGCCGGGGACCGGCCGAAGTGGCCCAGGGTGCCGGCGACCGCATCGCCGGCCGGGGTGTCGGGGGCGTGGATGCGCGGGTGGGAGTCGAACCAGAATTCCAGGCCCGGGGTGGTGACTCGCGCTCTGCGGATCTCCTCGGCGAGTTCGGCATGGCCGCACCCATCGGCCCGCCGCGCTACTGCGGCAGGCTGTGCCACCCTCGCGCGCGCCGGCGTGGACCGCACTGCCTTCGGCGATACCTCCTTCGGCTGGAGCGGCTTCAGCCGCGGCGTGCTGTCCGGGGGGTCGGGCAGTACCGGCCGCGTCCGGCTGAGCACTCCGCTGGAAGGAGCCTGCTGTGGTACGCGCTCGGACACTGGGCGGTTCATACCGCAGCTCCCTGGGTAGCGAGGTTGGCAATGAGAAGGCGGGTCTGGAGGTGACTCCGACTGCGGGCCAGGGCCATCGGATGGGTGAGGACGGCCTCGTCCCGGGCGTAATGCAGGACTGCCATGCCGGCCGCATGCGCGGCGCGGATGCCGGCGTCGCTGTCCTCGACCGCGATGCAGCGACCGGCCGGCACCCCCAGGCCGGCTGCCGCTTGCAGGTATACGGTCGGTTCGGGCTTCCAGGACCGCAGGTCGTAGGCGCTGACGTACTGGCAGGCCGAGCCGGCGTCCAATCCGGCGCAGTGCAGGCCTTCGGTGACCTTCCAGCCGGGTGCGTTGGAGACGATCGAGTACGGAACTCCCATTCCGTCGAGCAACTCCTGCGCATGCGGCTCGGCGCGGAGGCGGCGGCGGTAGGCGGCGGAGACGCGCGCGCGATAATCGGGCACGAATGCATCGGGCGAGCCGGTCAACGGCAGCACCCCGAACAGCTCGGCGACCCAGGTCGCAACCTGGCGGCCGCGCAGCAACTCCAGCGCCTCGCCGGCGCCGAACCCCACGCCCTGCTCGGCCAGCATCGCCGTCAGGACGGTGGCCGACAACGACTCGCTGTCCACCAGGACGCCGTCACAGTCGAGCAAAGCCGCCAGAACCGGTGCGTCGATCGGTGCGCCACACATCGGACCGGTCCGCACCAACATCTTGCAATATAACCGCACCAAATGGATTTTCACAACAATTTGCCTGAAGTGCCCAGATTGCCTAACAAGGATTATCCATCCGTATACATGTTGTGTGGAGAAACCGTATTGAGGTACCTATGGCGCGAGGAAGCTCGCTATCTGCTTGACTGCGCAACTATGCACACGAGGACGGCATAGAAGCACTGCCGATTGGACGTGCACGACCGAAATCGCGAGCGGGGCGCCTCACGTATCAGGTGACGGGATCGCAACCTCAGCGGTATAGCTGCTGGCTGCTCGAAAAGATGGCATCGTAATCGCGCTCAGGTGCGAGCGCGCCGTCGGTGCGTTCGGGTCGTTCTCGGTAAAAAGGGGTGCAAGTGTGAAGGCGTACGTGGCTGTCCTGCGCATAGCGGACTACCGGTTGCTCTGGACGGCGCTGACGATCAACCTGCTGGGTGACGGCGCGACCTACACCGCGCTGGCCTGGATCACCGTGGAGCGTGCCGGCGCCGGCGGCCTCGGCGTGCTCGGGGTCTGCCTCACCCTGCCGGTGATCGCCGGCGGGGCGGTGATAGGCCCGCTGCTGGACCGGTTCTCCCGGCGCAAGCTCTTCATCTACGACTCGGTGTTCCGGGGTGTGGTGGTGGCGCTGATCCCGCTGGCAGCCGCGCTCGACCGGCTGGAGATGTGGCAGCTCTACGCGGTGGCGCTGATCTACGGCCTGCTCAAGATCATCCCGTTGGCCGGCACCCCGGCGGTCATTCCCGAACTGGTACCCGAGACCGAGCTTCAGGCGGCGTTCGGGTTGGAGTCCACCGCGATGGGCGCGGCCAACATCGTCGGGCCGGCGGTCGGCGCGCTGCTGATCACCCTGATCGGCTCCTCGAACGTGCTGCTGCTCGATGCCGCCACCTACCTGGTGTTCGCGTACCTGATCAGCCGGATCTCGGCACCGCTGGATCGCCCGGCCCGGGTCGAGGACGCCGACGGCAAGCGCCGGTCGGGCTGGGCACCGGTGTTCGACATGATCGTCCACGACAAGTTCCTGCTGTTGCTCACCCTGTCCTTCGCGTCCTTCAACATCGCCGTCGGCGCGCTGCTGGTCGCGCTGCCGTGGCTGGCCAAGTTCGAGTTCGACAGCGGCCCCGGCATTCTGGGGTTGCTGCTGGCCGTGCTGGCCGGTGCCGAGCTGGTCGGCTCGCTGGTCTCCGGCGCGCTCAAGACCTCGGAGAAGCAGATGATCCGGATCGGTCAGCTGCAGATCATCACCGGCGGCCTGCTGTTGCTGATGGTGCCCCGCAGCTTGCCGGTGATCGTGATCGCCTTGCTGCTGAACGGCATCCTGTCCGCTCCGATGACCGTGCTCGGCGGTGTCGTGCGGATGACCCGCACGCCCATGCAGATGCGCGGTCGCGCGATGACCCTGATGCGCACCACGATGGCCGGCGCGCTGCCCCTCGGCGCGGCGCTCGCCGGCATCCTGCTCAGCGGCAGCCACTACACCGAACTGGTGGTGGTGATGACCATTCTGGCCGCCACGCCGGGGATCTTCACGCTGCTGATCTTCCGCAGCATCCCGTTCCGGCTGGGGGTGAGCGCCGATGTCGACCGTCGCCCGGCCGCCGTCGAATCCTGAGCCGGTCGAGCTGGTTGCCGACCATCCCCGCTCCTGCGCGGCGGGCGCCGGTGCGGCCGGGCTGTCCTGGGTGCCGGTACCCGCCGGTGGCCACCAGCCGGCCGCCGTCCTCGCGGCCTTCCTGGTGGTGCTGTACAAGTACACCAGCCAGGCCGACCTGCTGCTCGACGTGGAGCTGGCCGGCCGGGCCGGCGCGCTGTCGGTGCGGGTCGACCCGAACGCGACCGCGGCACAGCTGCTGGCCACGGCGGCGCACGAGCCGGCCCGGCACAGCGCCGTTCGATTCACCGACCGGGTGGTGCCCCCGGAGGAGGCCGCCGATCTGGTGCTCAGTGCCGGCGAGGACGCCCTGCGGGTGGGTTACCGCCGCGGGCTGTTCGAACCCGTGACCGCGGCGCGGCTGGCCGAGCACCTGTGCCGGGCGCTGAGCCAACCGCGGCGTCCGGTGCGGGCGGTGGAACTGGTGAGCGAGGACGAGCGTGCCCTGATCCTCGGCCGGTTCAACGACACTGCCCGTCCGTACCCGGCGGACACGCCCGTCCACCGGTTGTTCGAGGAGCAGGTTCGCCGGGCGCCGGAGGCACTGGCCATCAGCTGGCGCGACCAGCGGCTGAGCTATGCCGATGTCGATGACCGGGCCGACGGGCTGTCCCGCGCGCTGCGGGCGAGCGGCGTGCGGCCCGGCGACCTGGTGGGGTTGCGCACCGGCCGCACCCCGGATCTGGTGGTGGGTGCCCTGGCGATCCTCAAGGCCGGCGCCGCCTACCTGCCGATCGATCCGGATTACCCGCCCGGCCGGGTGGAGTTCCTGCTCACCGACTCCGGCACCCGGGTGCTGATCACCGATTCCCCGATGGACTTCGAGTTCACCGGCACGGTGCTCGACCCCGGCGCCACCTCCGCCGCACCGAGCCCGGCAAAGCCGGAGCAGGCAGCGGCAGAGGCAGAGGCAGAGGCGAAGGCAGAGCCAGACCCGGCAGCGGCAGAACCGGCTGCCGGCTCCGCGGTGGCCTACCTGTGTTACACCTCCGGCACGACCGGCCGGCCCAAGGGCGTGCGGATCACCCACCGCAACGTGGTGCGGCTGGTCCGCGGGGTCGAGTACTCCGACCTCGGACCGCACACCCGCATCATGCCCACCGGCTCGATCTCCTTCGACGCCAGCACCTTCGAGCTGTGGGCGGCCATGCTCAACGGTGGCAGCCTGCACCTGGTCGGCAACGACGTGATACTCAGCGCGCGGGCGCTCAGCGCGGAGCTGACCGCCCAGCGGATCACCACGCTGTGGCTGACCTCGCCGCTGTTCAACCAGATCGTCGAGCAGGATCCGACGGCCTTCCGGCCGCTGCGCGAGCTGTTCACCGGTGGTGACGTACTGTCGCCGGCGCATGTCGCCAAGGTGCTGGACGCGTGCCCGGAGCTGATCCTGATCAACGCCTACGGGCCCACCGAGAACGGCACCTACTCCCTCACCTACCAGCTGGAGCGCAACGATCCGGCCCGCGCGGAGCTGGCCAGCATCCCGATCGGACGCCCGATCGCGAACTCCACGGCCTACGTGCTCGACGCCGATGGTGGCTTGTGCCCGATCGGCGTGCCAGGCGAGCTGTGCTTCGGCGGTCACGGGGTGGCCGCGGGCTATCTGGACCGTCCCGAGCTGACCGCCGAGAAGTTCGTCGCCGATCCGTTCACCGGTGCGGTGATGTACCGCAGCGGTGACCTCGGCCGGTTCCGGCCCGACGGCGTCATCGAGTTCCTCGGCCGCCGCGACCAGCAGGTGAAGGTGCGCGGTTTCCGGATCGAGCTGGGCGAGGTGGAGAACGTCCTGCTCAGCCACCCCGACGTCGCCGACGCCGTGGTCACGGCCCGCGCCCGCCGCAGCGGCGCTGACAAGTACCTCTGTGGCTATTACGTGGCGCGGCGGCCGGTCTCGGGTCTTCGGCAGCATCTGGAGCGAGTGCTGCCCGCGCACGCGGTGCCGGCCTACCTGGTGGAGCTCGCCGAACTGCCGTTGCACCGCAGTGGCAAGGTCGATCGCAGCCGGCTTCCCGAACCGGACGGTTCGCAGCTACTTGGCGGTGCCGAGTTCGTCGCGCCGCGCACCGAACTCGAGCGGGTACTGGTGGAGCTGGCCGAGGACGCCCTGGGCATGGTGGGGATCGGCATGCGACACGACCTGCGTGACCTGGGCTCGGACTCCCTCACCGCGACGCTGCTCGCCGGCGCGGTGGCCGAGCGGCTGGGGCGCCAACTGCCGGTCAGCGCGGTGCTGCGCAGCGGTTCGCTGGCCCGGCTCGCCGAGCTGGTGGACTGTGCGGAGCCGGCCGTCGCGGCGGTGATCCCGGCTGCCGAGGATGCGCCGGACTATCCACTCACCCCCCAGCAGCGCCAGCTCTACTTCGAACAGCTCAAGGATCCGACGGCGGTGCACTACAACGTGCCGGTCACCCTCGAGCTGCCCGCGGACACCGACCCGGACCGGCTGGTCGAGGCGCTGCGCCGGCTCGCCGAGCGCCATGACGCGCTGCGCACCCGCTTCGTGCTGGACGGCGAGGAGGTGCGTCAGCGGATCGAGGCGGCGATTACCCTGCCGCTGCGGATTGCCGGGACGGCGGACTCGCCGGCCCAGCCGCCGGCCCAGCCGCCGGACCGGCCACGACAGCCCCGCGGACCGGAGCAGGTCGCCCGGCCCTTCGCCCTCGACACGGCCCCGCTCTGGCGGGCCGAGCTGCGGCGCACCGAGGAGCACCTGCTGCTGCGCCTGGAGCTGCACCACCTGATCACCGACGGGTTCTCGCTGCAGATCCTGCTCACCGACCTGGCGGCGCTCTACGCGGGGCAGCCGGTTCCCGAGCCGGTCGTTCGCTACCGGGACTACGCGGCCTGGCTGGCCGGACCGGCAGGTGCCGCGTTGCGCCAGGAACACCGTGCCCACTGGCACAAGGTGTTCGCCACCCCGCCGGCCCGCGCGGACCTGCCCCTGTCGGTGGTTCGCCCGCCGCTGCGGGAACTGGCTGGCGACCTGGTGGAGTTCGACCTCGGCCGGGACCGGGCGAGCGCGCTGCGCGAGCTGGCCCGCAACCAGGACGTGACGCTGTTCGCGGTGCTCGCCGCCGCGCACGGCATCCTGCTGGCCCGGCTGACCGGAAGCCCGGACGTCGTGCTGGGCACGCCGGTGTCCGGGCGCACGGCGCCGGGACTGCACCGCACGGTAGGCATGCTGGCCAACACGGTGTGCTTGCGTACCACGGCGGACCCGGACCTGACCTTCGCCCAGTACCTGCGCCGGGTCGCCGACACCGCCGAGGAAGCCTTCGCGCATCAGGACCTTCCGTTCTCCGACGTCGTCGAGATGGCGGCACCGCGCCGCGACTACAGCCGCACGCCGCTGTTCGACGCGCTGATCGCGCTGCACAGCAGCCGCTACCTGCACGTCGACTTCGCCGGCCGGGGCGTCCAGGTACGCCTGGAGCCGACCGGCCAGACCGTCTTCGACCTGAACATGCAGATCTACGAGGCCGGCGACACCCTGCGGGTGGGCTGGCACCATTCGGCCACCTTGCTGCGGCGCGCCGATGTCGAGCTGTGGCGCGATGACTTCCTGCACGTCCTCGACACCGTGCGGGCAGATCCGGCGACACCGGTCGGCGCGTTCACCGCCGCGGCGCACGCCTTCGGCTCCGACTCAGCCTTCGACTTCGACCTTTGACCTTTGACCTTTGACCTTAGGACCATTCATGTCACACACCGATCCAGCTGTGCCGGTGACGAGCTTTCCGGTCGATTTCGCGCCGGGTGCCGAGCACGACCACTCCCTCGCCGGGCGCTCGGCCGACCTCCACCTGCTCCGGCTGCCGGCCGAACTGAGCTCGCGCTTGGACCGGATCAGCCGGGGCCAGGACGAGCTGCTGCAGGCCGTGCTGGCTGCCGCCGCGGTGGCGCTGCTCGGCCGCTACACCCGTGAGGAGGAGGTAGCGCTGGGGCTGCCGGGCGGCCGGGTGGTGCGCGCGGACCCGACCGGCACCCTGCGCGAGTTGCTCGGCCGGGTGGCCGGCGCGATGAAGGACACCGCTGCCGATCCTGCGCTGAGCACGGCGCACGACACCGCGGCCGGCCGGGGCGCCGACGTCCTGGTCGAGCTGGCGGCCGCGCCTCCAGCCGGCTCCGCCGGAGCCGGCGTGCGGTTCACCGGCTTTCGGGAGGACGGCGCGCTGGCCCTGGCCGTCAGCTACGACAGCTCGCGCTACGCCGCGACCAGCATCGGCTGGATCGCCCGGCAGTATCAGCTGCTGCTCGACACTGCCACCACCGAGCCGGACCGGCCGGTCACCGAGCTGCCGCTGAGCACCGCCGAGGACGCGGCGATCATCGCGGCCAGCAACGCCACCGAGCGCGACTTCGACACCGAAGCCACCATCCACGGCCTGTTCGCGCGGCAGGCCGCTGCCACTCCGGACGCGCCTGCGCTGCTGAGCTCCACGGGCACCCTGACCTACGCCGAGGTCGACGCCCGCTCCAACCAGCTGGCGCATACCTTGCGCGACCACGGAGTAGGCCCCGACGTGGTGGTGGCCCTGCTGGCCGAACGCTCGCCCGAGCTGATCGTCGCGATCCTGGCGGTGCTCAAGGCCGGCGGTGCGTACCTGCCGGTCGACCCGTCCTACCCGCCGGCGCGAATCGAGTACCTGCTCAGCGACAGCCACGCCGGGTTGGTGCTCACGCAGGCCCGCTTCAGCGATCTCCTCAGCGGCCTGGCCGGCACCGTCGGGCCGGCGCCGGTGCTCGATCTCGGCGCCCCGGCCAGCTACCGCGAGGACACCGGACCGGTGGAACCGAAGGGCGGCGCCGGTGATCTGGCCTACCTGATCTACACCTCGGGTTCGACCGGCGCTCCCAAGGGCGTGCTGATCGAGCATCGCAGCGTGGTCAACCGGCTGTCCTGGATGCAGAACGCCTACCCGATCTCAGCCGGGGACGTGCTGCTGCAGAAGACGTCGGTCTCCTTCGACGTCTCGGTCTGGGAACTGTTCTGGTGGGCGCTCACCGGCGCGGCGCTGGCGCTGCCCGATCCCGGCGCGGAGAAGGACCCGGCGCTGCTGGCGGCGGCGATCGAGCGGCATCAGGTGACCACCGTGCACTTCGTGCCCTCGATGCTGACGATGTTCGGCGTCTGGGCCGAGCGGGCCGGCGCATCCCGGCGATTGGCCAGCCTGCGGCGGGTGTTCGCCAGCGGCGAGGTGCTCACTCCCGGCCAGGTCAGCCAGTTCGAGCGGCTGCTCGACGGCGTTGAGTTGATCAACCTCTACGGCCCGACCGAGGCGACGGTGGACGTCACCCACCAACCGGTCCGGGGGTTGCGCGGGCTGGCCCGGCTGCCGATCGGCAGGCCGATCGACAACATCCGGATGTACGTCCTGGACTCCCGCGGCAGCCAACTGCCGGTGGGGATGCCCGGTGAGCTGTACGCCGCCGGCGCCGGCCTGGCCCGCGGCTACCTCGACCGGCCGGAGCTGACGGCCGAGCGGTTCGTCGACGGTGCCGGAGTGGGCGAGCGGCGGCTGTACCGCACCGGCGACCTGGCACGGTGGCTGCCGGACGGCTCGCTCGACTACCTGGGCCGGGTGGACCTGCAGGTGAAGGTGCGCGGGTTCCGGGTCGAGCTCGGCGGGATCGAGGAGCGGTTGCGGGCCCACCCGGCCGTGACCGACGCCGCCGTGGTTGCCGTCGACGACGGCTGGCAGACCTCGCTGCGGGGCTTCGTGGTGCTGCGCGAGCAGGCGCCGGAGTCCGCCTTGAAGCAGCACCTGCGGCAGGCGCTGCCCGAGCATGAGGTGCCGGGCCGGATCCTGGCGGTGGAGGAGTTGCCCCTGACACCCAATGGGAAACTCGATCGTGCCCGGCTTGCCCTGCCGAACGCCGGGCGCGCCAAGGCCGGCGCCCACATCGAGCCGCGCACCGCTACCGAGCAGGTCCTGGCCCGGATCTGGCGCGAGGTGCTCGGCAAGGACCGGATCGGCGTGCACGACAACTTCTTCGCCCTCGGCGGCAATTCCATCCACTTCGTCGAGGTGCTGGCCAAGTCGCGTGCCGCGGGCCTGGACTTCACCTTCGCGCAGCTGTTCCGCGCACAGACCATCGCCGCGCTTGCCGGCAGCATCGAGGCCGACGCGGCGGACGAGCATTCCGACGTGGCCGCCCGCGGCGGGTTCCAGCCGTTCGAGCTGATCTCGGCCGAGGACCGGGCGTTGCTGCCCGCCGACGCCGAGGACGCCTACCCGCTGTCGATGCTGCAGTCCGGGCTGATCTTCCAGACCGAGATCACCGGTGGCCTGGGCCAGTACCACGACGTGCTCAGCTATTCGGTCACTGGCTCCTTCGACGCCGAGGCCTTCACCGAGGCGGTCCGGCTGCTGAGCCTGCGCCACCCGATCCTGCGCACCACCTACCACCTCACCGGTTACAGCGAGTTCCTGCAGGTGGTGCACCGCCAGGTGCGCCCGCCGCTGTCGGTGGTGGACCTGCGGCAGCTGGACGAGCAGGCGCAGGCGGACTGGCACGAGCGATGGCTGGCGGCCGAGAAGGCGCGCCACTTCGACTGGGAGCGGGGCGAGCTGGTCACCCTGCACGTGCAGATCCTCGGCGAGGAGCTCTACCGCTATACCGTCAGCCAGCACAATTCGGCGCTGGACGGCTGGAGCATCAGCCTGCTGCACACCCAGCTTTTCCAGCTGTACTACCAGCTGCGCGAAGGCGGCGGCACCGCCACGTCCGAGGAGGCCGTGCCGGTGGACAACCACCTGCGCAACTTCATCGGCCTTGAACGTGAGGCGCTGCGCTCGACGGCGTCCCGGGACTTCTGGCTGCGGGTCCTGGACGGCGCGGAGTCGACGAACGTGCCGCGCCGGCCCGGTGCGGTCGACACCGACGACTTCCGGGTGGTGATGCGCGACGTGCCGCTGCCCGGCGGCCTCACCCAGCGGGTCAGCGCACTCGCCGACTCGCTCTCGGTGCCGTTCAAGGACGTGCTGCTGGCCGCTCACATGAAGGTGCTCGGCCTGGTGTCGGGGCGCTCGGAGGTCACCACCGGCTACGAGCACAGCGGCCGGCCGGAGCTGCCCGGTGCCGAGACGACGCTTGGCCTGCACCTCAACAGCCTGCCGTTCCGGATCGACCTTGGTAGCGGCGCCGAGCAGTCCTGGGCCGACCTGATCAGGCAGGTGTACCGGGCGGAGCTGGACCTGTTGCCGCACCGGCGTTACCCGATGGCCAAGATGAAGCAGGACCTCGGCACTCAGCGGGCACTGTTCGACACCACGTTCAACTTCACCCACTTCTACCTGCTGAAGAACCTGAAACAGCTGCCGGAGTTCTCGCTGCTGGAGGTGCGCGTGGATTCCGAGACCGAGTTCGTCTTCCGGACCGAGTTCTCCCGGCACTTCGTCGACGACGAGCTGCGGCTGTGCCTGCACTACCACAGCCACCTCTACGACCAGGCGCAGATCGACCGGATCGGTGGGTACTTCGTCCGGGTGCTGGAGTTGATGGCCGACGAGCCCACGGCCTCGCACACCGCCCGCTCGCTACTGGCCGCCGAGGACCGGGCGCTGATCGGCGTCGCGGCCGGCACCGCGCCGGCGGTGCCGGTTCCAGCTGCCGAGCCGGCGGGTGCGGCGTCCCAGTCGACGATGGATGCCATCGCCGAGGTCTGGGGGCAGGTGCTCAACTTGGCTGCCGAGCAGATCGAGGGCTCGGACGACTTCTTCGACCTCGGTGGCAACTCGCTGTCCGCCCTGCGGGTCGTGCTGGAGCTCGACGGCCTGATCACCTTGAGCGATCTCACCCGCTCTCCGCGATTGGACGAGCTGGCCCGGTTGGCCGACCGGCGCCAGCCACCCGCCGAGGAGCTGCTGCACCTGCTGTCGCCGACCGCCGGGGGCGCGCGCTGCGCGCTGATCTGCGTGCCCTACCCGTGCGGGCATCCGATCAACTTCAAGCCGCTGGCCGACTCGGTGGCGCGGTTGACCGACCAGATCGCGGTGTGGGGGGTCGAGCTGCCCGGCCACGCGCCGGTCTCGGGTGGGGAGTTCGCCGACATCACCGAGGCGGCGGGCCGGGCGGTCGCCGAGATCGAGGTCAAGGCCGACCTGCCGCTGATCCTGTGGGGGCACTGCGGCGGGGCGGCCGTCACGGTGGA
>NZ_DASVQG010000071.1:0-5595 GCF_036389215.1 Jatrophihabitans sp. | reverse complement strand
TTACGGTGTGGCACGAGGACCTCCTGAGTACTGGGCGTGGTTGCCGTGGTAGCTCCACACCCCACTCAGGAGGCCCTCCTACATCAAGATCATCCGATCAGAACGGCCTGCACCAACCTGTCCGGGCAGTACACCTAGCCGTTCGCCGGGAGCTCTTCTCAGCGCTCGGCGCCGAAGGCGAACCGCGCAGGGCGGACGCCGCCGAGCTCGTCCGCCTCGGTGCCGTGCACGACTTCGGCGGCTACGAGCCGTGCCGCCACCGGGGCTAGCGTCACACCTGAGTGCATCACCGCCAGGTAGACCCCGCCCACACCGGGCAGCCCTCCGATGACGGGCAGGCCGTCGGCCGGCATCGGCCGCGCTGCCAGCCGCACGCTGACCAGTGCTATCTCGGCCGCGCCGGTGAAGGTGGCGGTGAGACGGCTGAGCAGCTGCTGGGCCGTGCGGTGCAGGTCGTCCTTGCTGGCCTCCTGGTGGTAGCCGGCGGCCACCAGCAGCTGGCCGTCCGCGGCTTGCCGGACCTCCAGGTGCGGGCTCGCTACCAGCGTGCGCACCAGGCCCGGTGCGGCGGTGAAGCGCAGCAGCAGTGCGGGCGACGGGGCGACGGGCAGGTCGAACCCCAGCGGCGCGCACAGCACCGGCGCGTCGACTCCGGCCGCCACCACCACGGTGTCGGCAGCGATGAACCCTCGGGAGGTCTGGACGCCGAACACCCGGCCACGCCGGGCCACCAGGGCGGTGACCGCCGATCCGAGGATCAGCCGGGCGCCGTGTGCCCGGGCCGCAGCCACCAGCGCGTCGGTCACCGCAACCGGATCGATGGCCCCGTCGCTGTCCTTGTACCGCGCTCGGGCCGGCGGATCCGCCAGGTTCGGCTCCAGCCGGCCGGCCTGCGCCGCGTCGAGCAGGTGCTCGCCCGGACCGAGGTCCTGCGGCACCTCAGGCTCGTTCCAGGCCAGCGACCCCGTCCACCGCACCCGCACACCAGGCAGTTGCCGCTCCAGACGCCGGTACGCCTCGAGAGCCCCGCGGCGAAGCGGCCAGCTGCCGTCCCGCGCGTCGGCGCCCGAGGGTCCCCCGATCCACGCGAAGGAATCGCCGGTCACGCCGGAGGCTGGCAGCGCCTTGTCCACCAGCGTCACCGCGGCGCCGGCCAACGCCAGCTCATACGCCACCGCCGCGCCGACGATCCCGGCCCCCACCACCACGACATCCATCCGAGGCTCCCTCCGGTGCTCCAGCTGCCCACGCCGAGTCCGCTCCAATCGTCGCGCAGGCCCACCGCCAGGAGTGAGCCGTCGGGCCCCGTACGTTTCGTCGGCAGCGTCCGGTAAACAGTAGGCATGAGCCAACAAGTTCGTGCCGTCATCGCCCGCAGCAAGGACCAGCCGGTCGAACTGGTCACGATCAACGTTCCGGACCCGGGCCCTGGTGAGGCGGTGGTCGCGATCGGCGCCTGCGGCGTGTGCCATACCGACCTGCACTACCGCAACGGTGGCATCAGCCCCGACTTCCCGTTCCTGCTCGGCCATGAGGCCGCCGGCGTGGTCGAGAGCGTGGGTGTGGGCGTCACCGAGGTGGCACCCGGCGACTTCGTGATCCTGAACTGGCGGGCGATCTGCGGCCAGTGCCGAGCCTGTCTCCGAGGCCGGCCGCAGTACTGCTTCAACACCCACAACGCCACCCAGAAGATGACGCTCGAGGACGGCACCGAGCTCTCGGCGGCGCTGGGCATCGGCGCGTTCGCCGACAAGACGCTGGTGGCGGCCGGCCAGTGCACCAAGGTCGATCCGCGGGCCTCAGCCACGGTGGCCGGGCTGCTCGGCTGCGGCGTGATGGCCGGGTTGGGCGCGGCGATCAACACCGGTGGGGTCGGCCGGGGCGACTCGATCGCCGTCATCGGCTGTGGCGGGGTGGGCATGGCCGCGATCGCCGGCGCGCGGCTGGCCGGCGCGACCAGGATCGTCGCCGTCGACATCGACGAGCGCAAGCTGGTCGCCGCTCGCGAGTTCGGTGCGACCGACGTGGTCAATTCCAAGACCACCGACGCCATCGAGGCGATCCGGGAGGCCACCGGTGGCTTCGGCGCCGACGTGGTGGTCGACGCGGTAGGGACGCCCGAGACCTACAAGCAGGCCTTCCTGGCGCGCGACCTCGCGGGCACGGTGGTGCTGGTCGGCGTTCCGAACCCGGAGGCCAGGATCGAGTTGGGGTTGCTCAACGTCTTCGGCCGGGGCGGGGCGTTGAAGTCCTCCTGGTACGGCGACTGCCTGCCCTCCCGGGATTTCCCGATGCTGATCGAGCTGTACCTGCAGGGACGATTGCCGCTGGACAAGTTCGTCACCGAGACCATCGGCATCGGCGATGTGGAGGCGGCGTTCACCAAGATGCACCACGGCGACGTGCTCCGCTCGGTGGTCGTCTTCGATGAGTGAGCATCGCAGCGAGCGCCAGCGAGCGAGGAGCGCAGCTCATCCACCGATGAGCGCTCGCGCGAAGAGGCAGGGGTCATGAGTGAGCATCGCAGCGAGCGCCAGCGAGCAGGGGTCATGAGTGAGCATGCTCGAATCCAGCACACCACCACCTCGGGGACGTTCAACCTCGACGGCGGCAGCTGGGACGTGGAGAACAACGTCTGGCTGGTGGGCAACGACACCGAGTGCGCCGTCATCGACGCGCCGCACCAGCTGGAGCCGATTCTTCAGCTGATCGGCGACCGGAAGCTGACCGCCGTCCTGTGCACCCATGCCCATGACGACCACGTGACGGCGGCTCGGCAGGTGAGCGAGGCCACCGGCGCGCCGGTCCGGCTGCATCCGGCCGATGAGGTGCTGTGGCGCCAGCTCCATCCGGAATTCGACTTCGTCCCGCTGGCCGACGGCGAGCTGATCCAGGTGGCCGGCATCTCGCTGCAGGCGCGTCACACCCCGGGGCACTCCCCCGGCGGCGTCTGCTTCTACGGCGCCGCACTAGGCGCGGTGTTCAGCGGTGACACCCTGTTCAAGGGCGGCCCGGGAGCCACCGGCCGATCGTTCTCCAGCTTCGGAACCCTGCTCGACACCATCCGGTACCAGCTGTTCACCCTGCCGGTCGAGACGGTGGTGCACACCGGCCACGGCGAGTCCACCTCGATCGGCGAGGAGGTCCCGCACCTGGACGAGTGGATCGCCCGCGGTCACTGACTCGATCCACCAAGTTCGAGCCTGTGGGGACGTCAGTCCATGGTGCGGCCAGAATGTACGGGTGACCTCCGCTTCGCCGCTGCCAGGAGCTGACCTGGGAACCGGGCGCGCTCCGGATGACGAACCCGGGCGTCCACCCGCCGCCGGCCGGCGATCGGACCGGCTGGGCCTGGAGGTGCTGCTGGTCCTCGGGGTGTCGCTGGGGATCTCGGCGATCGGCTCCTGGATCAACTTCCTCGACATCCAGACCCGCGGCGGCTTTCGCGGCGCGACCGCCACGCTCAACCCGTCGGAGAGTCCCCGTGCCTGGGTGGATCTCTCCTACCAACTGCTCGGCGTGCTCAACGGCGTGGTGCCCGCGTTCCTGGCGCTGCTGCTGTTGAGCCGGGTGCCGGCGCTGCCCGGTTTCGGGATCGGGCTGGACCGGCTGCGGCTGAAGCGGGAAACCCTGCAGGGTCTTGGCTTTGCCGCGCTGATCGGGCTGCCCGGCCTGGGCCTGGTGATCCTGGCCCGGCACCTCGGCATCAACGCCCAGATCCAAGCGTCCGGGCTCGCCGACGTCTGGTACCGCTACCCGGTGCTGATCCTGGAAGGCATCCAGAACGGGGTGCTCGAAGAGATCGTGGTGATCGGCTACCTGCTCACCCGGTTCCGGGCCATGAACTGGCCGGCCGGCCGGGCGATCCTTCTCAGCGCGCTGATCCGCGGCAGCTATCACACCTACCAGGGCATCGGCGGTTTCATCGGCAACTTCATCATGGGTGCCCTGTTCGGCTGGTGGTTCACCCGCACCAAGCGGGTGCTGCCGCTGGTCATCGCCCACAGCGTGATCGACATCGTCAGCTTCGTCGGCTACGCCGCGCTGCACGGCCGGGTCAGCTGGCTCTGAGCGGGCCCGGCGACCGGTGCCTGGCCGTCCGCCACGGCGAGCCCTGCCTAAATCCCGTGACGCCCTCGGGGCACTGTGACAGGGTCGGGCCATGACGTCGACCACGGAGATCCGGCACGTCCCGGCCGGGGAGATGGTGCCCTGGCTGCGCGCCATGCGCACCACGCTGCTGGCCGATCCCGCCCTCCGTGACGAGCATTCACTGACCTGGTGGCGGGAGGTGTGGAACCCGGACCGGGTGTTCGGCGGCTACGCCGAAGGCCGCTGCGTGGCGACCCTGCGGACCTTTCCCACCACCCTGACGATCCCGTCCGGGCCGGCTGAGTGCGCCGAGCTGCCGATCGACGCGCTCACCCAGGTGACGGTGGCGGCCACCCACCGGCGGCGCGGCCTGCTCACCCGGATGCTGACCCAGTCGCTGCAGGACGCCAGGGACCGCGGCGAGGTGGCCAGCCTGCTGCTGGCCGCGGAGTGGGCGATCTACGGCCGGTTCGGCTACTGGCCGGCGGTGATGAGTTCGGACTACCGGATCCTGGCGGCGCGACGCCCCCAGATCCTGCGGCCGAAGGCGGCACACCAGCTGATCGGAGTCGATCCGGACGACCTGCTCGAACCCGCCGCCGAGGTGCACCGCCGGGCACGGCTGCAACGGGCCGGGCAGATCGACCGGACCACCGCCGACTGGCAGCGCCGGCTGGGCCTGCGAGGCCTGAGATCGCCCGGGGTGCGAGAGCCGGTCTGCGTGCTGGCCCGCAACGCCGAGGGCAGGGTGGACGGCTACGCCACCTGGCGGGTGCAGGACGCCGGCTCCCTGCTGGAGGCCGATCAGGTCCAGGTCGACGTCGACGAGGTGCTGGCCGCCACCGAGGACGCCTACCGGGCGCTGTGGCACTACCTGCTCAACCTCGACCTGGTGCGGGTGCTGCGGCTGCACGCCTACCCCGTGGACGAGCCGCTGGAGTGGCTGCTGTCCGACGGCCGGGCGGCCCAGCGCACGTGGACCGGTGACCGGGACTGGCTGCGGTTGCTCGACGTCCCGGTCGCGCTGTCGGCACGGCGCTACTCCAGCACCGACCGGCTGGTGCTGGAGGTGGTGGATCGCGACGGCGGCTGGGCGGCCGGCCGCTACACCCTGGACGGCGGCCCGACGCACGCCGAGTGCCGGGCCACCCCGGCGGCGACCGCGGACCTGCGGCTGTCCCAGCGTGCGCTGGCCGGCATCTACCTCGGCGGCAACACCGTGCGGTCACAGCAGCTGGCCGGACTGGTCGATGAGGAGACGCCGGGCGCGGCTGCCCGGCTGGAGTCGATGTTCTGGACCGCGCAGCAGCCCTGGAACGCCACCTCGTTCTGACCCGCTGGATGGTTGGGTTCTGATCAGGCGGTCACGAAGTCGATGAGCTCCTCCACCGCGCGCAGCAGGGGCACCTCGACGTCGGCGAAGCTGTTCACCGACGCCAGCACCCGGCGCCACATCTCGCGGCTGTCGGAGACCCCCAGCGCCGCCGCGACGCCGTCCTTCCA
>NZ_DASVQG010000070.1:0-17635 GCF_036389215.1 Jatrophihabitans sp. | reverse complement strand
GGCCGCGATGATGGCCTGTTCCGCGGCGACGATCTCCCGCGATGTGTAGAGCGCGGACCCGGCGACCGTGTAAACCGAGGTGCCGTCGGAGCGGCGCAACGCGGCCGGTTCACTGACCGGCTCAGCGCTGTCCAGGGGCAGCGACAGCACCGGTGAGAGTGCGTGGGAGATGACGGCGTTGACTGCTCCGTCCACCTCGCCGAGTGGGATGTCGGCGGCGCGCACACGCCGCTCCGCCTCCGCTCGGACGTGATTTTCCTGCCACATCGCGCGGGAGGACTGCACAATGGTCAGGACCTCGCGCGCGGTCTCCTGCACCCATCGAGTGGTGGCCCGCAGCCGTGGCCGGCGGCGGCCGGGCGGGTGCAGGGCACGGTGGACGTAGTCGCGGAGCCCGGCCTCGCCGCCCAGTACGGCCAGCGCTTCGGCGCGCCAGGTCGCCCGCTGTTCTGCGTGCGCGCGGGGTTCGTGCTTGCGCTGACGGGTCTCGAGATTGGCCTGCTGCGCCAGTTCCCGAGCCTCGTTTGCCGTCGGCGGCCGCCCATGATCGGCCTGGAACTTCGCCGACAGGGCCGCGCGGCGCAGATCGATCGATGCCCGGCGCTTGGACCAGTACC
Organism: Jatrophihabitans sp.; assembly: GCF_036389215.1. Classification (GTDB taxonomy): domain Bacteria; phylum Actinomycetota; class Actinomycetes; order Mycobacteriales; family Jatrophihabitantaceae; genus Jatrophihabitans_A. The sequence goes on along the minus strand of NZ_DASVQG010000070.1, from coordinate 17,018 downwards.
GGGGCAGGGCACCGTCCACGCCGACGATCTCCCGGATGGGTCGCTTGCTGGGGTCGGTGCCCGGCCGGTCAGCGAACCTGACGCCAAGCCGGTCGATCAGCAGCGCCTCCAGGCGGGTGTTGTATCGCTCGGAGGCGGCTACGTTGTTCTTGAACAACGGGCGCCCGTCCAGCGCCAGCCATTGTCCGTCGTCCTTGGCCTGCACCTTGTTCGACACCGCGACGTGGGTGTGCAGATCCGGGTCGCCGGCGCGGGAATCGCGGTGGGTGAACGCGGCCGCGATCAGACCGTGCACCTCGACCTGAGCGACGCCACCCTTGCCGCGCCGGGTGTAGGTCGCGTTCTTCTCCAACCACGTGATGGTGTCGTTGACGGCGTCGGAGTGGGCCCGTTCGATGATCGCCGCGACCTCGCGCGGCGCGACCGCCCACAGCGTGGACACACTCTTGACGGGTGAGAAGGTCAGGTCGTACCCGGCCACCGCGGTGCTGGCCTGCCGCGAGATGCGGGCCAGATGACCCGACAGCTCCCGGGCATCGACCGGGTCACGGCCGTAGGTTTCGCCGAACATTCTGGCCGCGATGTCGCTCCGGATCCCGGCTCGTACCTCGGCCGGAACGGAGGTGTCGACGTGCAGTCCCTGCCCGGTGTTGTAGTCGCGGAACGCCCCGGCCGAGCGGCGGTGGAACATGTTGACCTGCTCGTAAACCCGATACGGATTGCCCAGCCGGCTAGCCGCATCGATCTCGGAATGATTTTTGTCCGCAGCCCTGGCTGCTTGCTCGATCGCTTCGGCGTTCGGATGCCGGCCCTGGCCGAACAGCGCCCTCATCTGCGCCTCGGTGACATACCCGGCTACCGGAAAATCAGTCAGGCTGGAGAGGCCGGTACCCAGCCAGACGCCGGGAGCCTCGCCCTTCTCGCTGTAATAGGCTGCGAGGTCGCCGTATCCCCGATGCGTGGCGTCAGCCGCCGCCACCTGGCGGGTCAGGTACGTATACCCGTCGCCCGCCGACAGCTTGTGCAGCGACATCACGACCAGACAGTCGCCTGACCCGGTGCTCTAACCTGTCAACCCGACCATTGTCGGTAGCAGGGCTGTACCGCTTGGGAGTTCATCCGATGGCGCTTCGCTCGAGAATCTAAAGATTCAGTGAGGTGGTGTGTTCAACTCGGCAGCGAGGTTCGCGACCCATGCTGGGTCGTGTCGGCGGTCGGCTGGGCCGCAGCCGCATCCTTCAGCTGTTCCGCTACTCGCCGGAATGCGGAGTTATTTAGAACTGAGGTCACGGCAGCGGAGACGGCGGTGGTGTCGGCTCTGATCGGATCGAGCACCTCGGCGACCCCAAGGGCATCGCGGCGGTCACGCGCGGTCATGCTCCACAGAGCGCCGGTGTTGCCACCGGCCGGGCAGTCGTGAGGCGGCCCGGACACGCCGAATGTGTTGTTCGGCGCTTTGTCAGTGACCAGGCTTACAGTGACCCTGGCCGTCGATCCCGGTACGACCCGAGCATCAACCCACTCCCCTTCCTTTAGGCGGCCAGAGAGCAGGCCGTCATGTCCTCGTCCCCTCCTCGACCTCCAGATTTGCGCACGCAGGCGCACGCGCTCGGGATGCGTGCCACAGGCACCGCGTGGCTTCTCGGTGCGGGCGCTTCAGCCGAATCGGCCGTCCCGACCGCCGCTCAACTCATCGACCGCCTCCTGACTGAGCTGTACGCGCGAGAGAACAACCTCACCGTCGCTGAGGTCGAAGCGCGACCCAACTGGCTCCAGAATGTCCGCGCCGCCTACGACGGGCGCAACGGGCTCCCTGCGCTGCGCGATATCGCCATGTACAGCGCCGTGTTCGACCGGGTCTTCCCCGAGCAGGACATCCGCGCACGTTGGCTCGAAGGTGAGCTGGACGGGCGACGGCCCCACTTCGGCCATCATGGGCTCGCGGCCATGATGGCCGCCGGCGCCGCCCCCTTAGTGGTGACAACGAACTTCGATTCGCTCATCGAGGACGCCTACGACGGGCTGCGTGCTGCGCTGGGCCTGCCGCGGCTGACGGTGCTGGCACCGCACAGCTCGGCCAACACTGACTACGCGGTCGCGACGGACAAGTCGCCGCTGCTGATGAAGATCCACGGCGACCTCGGGACAGTCACTCCTATGAACACCGTCGACGAACTCGCCGTCGGCGACGAGGTGCTTCGTGGCGCGGTCCGCTCCAAGCTGTCGCGGTTCGGGCTCATCGTCGTCGGCTACTCCGGCAGAGACCCAGCCGTGATGCGTATGCTGACCGACGTCCTTGAGCACGACACGCCGTACCCGAACGGGCTGACGTGGATGCGTCGGCCCGAGGACGAGCTGGCGCCGGAGGTGCTCAAGCTGCTGGAGGCAGCCCGTACCGCTGGCGTGTCACCAGTCCAGGAGCTCGTCGCGGGCAACTTCAGCGACCTGATGACGCAGGTGCGCCGCGCCGTAGCTTTGCCGGATAACATCACCGACTACCTGGCCCAGCTGAGTCCGCCGCCCGTGCGCCGACCCGCAGCCATGCCCGCCCCGGCACAAGAGGGCCGGTACCCGCAGGTCCACCTATGTGCCGCGCGCGTGCTTACCGCGCCCAGGCAGGCGCGGGTGCTGGATATGCCCTCGAAAGTGACCGCCGAGCAGGTCCGGGACGCTCTACGGCAGGCCCACGCCAAGGCTAGCGCCGCGAAGGTCGACGGCCGCTGGCTCGGCTTTGGCCGTGACTCCGATCTTCAGCAGGCGCTGCGCCCGCTCGGAGGGAACCCTACAGAGCAGGTGGTCCCACTGAATGCGTCCGACAGCACACTGGCCCACGGGCTGTTGGTGGAGGCGGCGGCGCTGGCGTGCGGCCACGTGCGTGGGTTGACGCCGGTGCTGCGCACCAACCGCCGCCACCAGGTGCGCGTCGCCACACCGCGAAGCGAGACCGGACCGTCACGAGCGCAGTCTGTCCTGTCATCCGCGGTGGGCGGACCGGTGACCGGCACGTTGAAAGTCGAGGGGCTATCGGTGCCGTGGGCGGAGGCGGTGACCCTGTCGCTGGCGCAGGTCGCCGGGCACTGGCATCTGCTGCTGACACCGGACATCTGGATCCGCCCGGCTGGTGAGGACGCGGCGCAGCGGGCCGCGGTCCGAGCCGCCGGACAGGAGTTCACCCGAGAGCGGCTCGCGACGCGGTACACGTCCAGGACCGGACAACTGCTGCGGGGGTGGCTATCGCTGCTGAGCCCGGAGGACCTGCCCGTGTGGGACGTCCCTGAAGGCGACGGGGTGCAAGCGGCATTTCGGCTCTCGGCCACGCCGCTGGCATCGGTGCTCGCGCCCGGCGGCCAGTTCCCCGTCAATGGAGGTTCCCGATGACCGACAATCTGCTGCTGTCGCACACGCGCTTGGCGGAGCCGCTGCTGTCGTTCAGCCCGACAGACGCCTCGGCGGTCCACCGAAATCCGTTGGCAGGGCTAAGGCAGTTCGGCCCACATTCGAGCGCGCTGTTTGGACCCGAAGACGCCATCCGGGTTCTCGCTATCGCGCCGGCAGATACCGCTGACAAAGTGGCAGGGCTACTGCGCGAGCTGCGTGATGAGGCGCAGCCGCGAGAGCGGCGGGAGTACCTGCCGCCGTTCCCCGGTTTCAATGCGGCGTTCCGCACTCACCTTTACGCGGCTGGGCAGAGGCGTGTCGCGCTGCCGGGCGATCTCGACGCCCAGTTGGCGGCAAGCTCCACACCGGCGAGGTTGCTGGCCGACACCGTCTGCGGCGAGATCCGCCGCGTCCGCGATTCTGGCAGCAGCTTTGACGTGGTCGTGGTTCATCTGCCTGAGCGCTGGTCGCGGTACTTCACAGCCGATGGGCTCGATGTACACGATCACATCAAGGCGTTCGCCGCACAGCTGAATGAGCCGGTCCGCACGCAGGTGCTCAACGACCAGCCGATGAGCTACCACTGTCGCGCATCGGTGCGATGGCGTCTGGCCAGCGCGCTGTACGCCAAAGCCGGGGGGGTGCCTTATAAGCTCGTCACCGGCGGTCTGATGAACCCTGGCACGGTCTACGTCGGGCTTGCCTACGGTGTGCGTGAGCCCGGTGGGCCCGACCAGCAGTTCGTTGTGTGCTGCAGCCAGATGTTCGACTCCGCTGGCGGCGGGCTGGAGTTCGTGGCGCACGACTTCGGTAACGAGGTCGATGCGCGCAATCCGCTACTGAGTGCTGAGCAGATGCGCACCGTGCTTTCGCGTGCGTTGGATGTCTACGCCGACCGGCACGCCGGAAGACGCCCGGTCAGCATCGTGGTCCACAAGCAGACCGACTTCACCAGCGACGAGGTCAACGGCTGCATCCAAGCATGGGGGACGGCGGACAACCTCTCGTGCGTCACCATCGCGACCCCCGCATGGCGCGGTGTCGAGGTCGAGTCGGTAACCGGCTCTGGTGCGCCGAAGTTTCCGTACGCGACCTCGCGGGGGAATCTGGTGCAGCTTGATGAGTTCTCCGCCCTGCTGTGGGTGGCAGGTAACAGCCCGGCCATGACCGCAGGCGGGCGGAACTACCTGCCCGGCGGCAAGGGCACGCCGCGGCCGCTGCAGCTGACCCGCTGGGCCGGGTCCGGGCCGTTGGAGGAGATGGCTGGGCCGGTCCTGGCGCTGTCGAAGATGGACTTCAACAGCGACAGCCCATACACATCGCTGCCGGTGACCATCCGATACGCGCAGGTGCTGGCGCGCATCGTCAAGACCGAGAACCTACCGGCACGACCATACGACTTCCGCCTGTTCATGTGAACCGAAGCCCGCCTGACGTCGCAGTCCGTCAGACACCGTTCGATCAACCGTTCACTGCGCACCGGACTTTCAGAAGACGGGCACGTGCCCGCCAGAGTGCATGAGGTGTGTCGGGACTGGCTTCGGGGTGACGAAAGCGGTTGTGCGTCAACAACGGGCCGGGTGTGGGCTGGAAGTCGAGCCGGGCTGGGTCGGATAAGCAAGCGCGTGCCAGGCCAAAGTGGTCAGCAGGCCGGTTGCCAGGGAAGCAACGGCTATCGGTGAGGCCGGCATGAACATCGACGTGACCATTGACCTCGCCGCCCGATGGTCTGAGCTAACCGGCCCGGGCATGGTCCGCGCGGTACTGGAGCCGCCGAGCATCATGGGCCGGTTCGTGGCGCTCATGTCGCCCGGCACCGCCCGCACGATTGCCGCCGCGCTGCTGGCGGCAGCCGCGCAGGCCGAGAAGCAGAATGTGACGTCAGCCGGCCGAGGGCTCGCTGAGGGGCGAGCACCGGCCGACTGCGACTCCACCAGTGCTCGTGCTGGCGCAGATTCGCGTCGGTCCTCAGGCAGCCGGGAGCGCGGCCGCAGCGGCTGCAATCTTGCCGGCGACGTCGTCCAGCGACGAGTCCTGAGTGTTCAGTCCGGTGTGCGAGGCGAGCATCGGGCTGACGTCGTTCAGCTCGTTGAACGTCACCCCGTGCAGGACTGGGATGACGCCGGGGGCCAGGGCGAGGTAGCCGTAGCTGGTGCCCGAGTGCACGATCTGGGCGTTGATGGCGTAGGCGCTCACGCCGGCTGACGGCAGCGGCACTCCGACAGCCCCGCCGACCCGCACCCGGCGGCTGGTATTGGCCGGCACCGGAGTGTCCGTGCCGACGCGGGAGTCATACACCCGGCCGAGGCCGGTGTGAACGCTCCGCCCGTGCCGGAAGCTGCGCTGTAGTAGCCGACCAGGTCGACCACGAGATCGACCGCAGTGCCGGCCGGGCCGATCCACAGATCGAACTGGCCATCGGTGCCTAGGTCCACCGCCGCACCGACGATGGTTGCGGTGTTGGCCAGGTAGTTCAGCGACACGTTGGCCGGCCTCGTGGTTCCGGTCGGATACGGCGCGAAGTACCCAGCCGTCGTGCTGCTGGAGATGGCGGTCAGCATGACGTACGCCGCCGACGCGTCGGCCGGCACGCTGGCCAGCCCACCGACCTTGACGCTCGTGGTCGAGTTGGGAGGCAGTTTGGTTTGTGGCAGCCCGGTGCCGTAGCGGGTATCGACCAGCCGGGTCGGCTTCACCGGGACGTACCCGCCGGGCGCAGGGGCGCCGGTTCCCGCAGTGTAGTAGCCCTGCACCGCGATCAAGATCGACACCGACCGCTGCGACAGGACGCCGAACTGACCGTTTCCGGCCAGCGCCACGATCGAGCTCGCCGACACCGACAGGCCGCCACCGGTGTAGACCAAGGCGGACGTCGGCACCTCGGTGTTGTCCGCGGTGAGCTTCAGGTATCCCGATAACGACGGGCTGAACACCGTCACCGTCACCGACACCTGCACCGACGACACACCCGAGATGGGAATCCCGGCTACACCGGTCGCCTGTACCCAATTCCAAGCACCGGCCGCCACAGGCCCCGAGACCCCACCGACCCCCGATCGGGTATCGAGCAGCGTCCCCTGCGCCGGCACGAACAACCCCGTCAGCCCAATCGCCGCATCAGCCCGCGCCGGGCTCGCTTTGGGCGAGATCCCCAATTGCGCGCCAGACACCGCACCGAAGGCCAGCGCAATCACCATCACGAAGCGCACTGCGGCACTTGGCCGGTGATGGGAACGCTTCACGCAGGCCCCCCGCAGACACAGCCTCAATCGCGCGGTCCATCAACGGTCAAGGCAGGGACATAGACAGCGCCAACCTAACATCCAACGTAGGCATTCAGGGGGAAATGCGGCAGATTGGGCACGTACTGACGACGAATAGGTGCCTGCCTAGACGCGGCCAAAGACTGAGCACTGGGGTAAGCCGGTCGGCGCGGCGGCGCAGGAGCTGGCGGGTCCGGAACGCCGGATCGCCGCCGCCGTGGCCGGTGGTCTCGTGCTGCACCCCAGCGCCGTCCCCGTCGCCTCAGCCGGCACCCACCCGACGGCCCAGATCGACCCAGGCACCGTCGCAGCTGTCTATTGCGCCGACGCTGCTGGGCTTCTGTGCCGGCTGCAAGTGCGCACCATGACATCAGCGTCGTCGATGCGGCCTTCGGTGGTGAACAGCCCGCAGGCGAGCCTGAGGTGCACACCGCCGCCGACGTCCGATTCCAGAGTGCCACCCTCCAGCTGATTGATCATGGCATCACCGCTACCACTCGCTGACACGGACAACCCGAGAAGGGTGTCCGCTTGATATCTGTTTCATAGCATTGTGCTATTGGGGTGCGCACTACCTGCGGATCGCGTATGCCCTCGGTGCTCCGCTCTGTTGTCGGTACCAGACGGCATGATGGCTCCCCAGGGTGCGAACTGCGTGCCCGCCTGCACAGATTGATACCGAGGAGTGGTTGTGGAAACCCAGCAGCATCAGCAATTGTCTCTGACCATCAAGTCCACGTCTGGCCGATTCACCGAGCGCTTCAATGCACAGAACCGGGCTCAGAAGGTATTAGACGAAGCCATCCGATATTTCGGTCTGGCGACCGGCGGAAGCGTGAGCTACACCTTGCGGCGGGAAGCCGGTGGCGGGGATCTGGCCCTAGGCGAGAAGCTGGCCGATCTGGGAGTACGTGACGGGGACGTTCTTGTGCTTCAGACGAATCAGGCTCAGGACGGCTGATGCATCCGGCGGATGTTGCCGAGCACGTGGCTGCGTCGGTGGAGGTGCTTCGGGAACGGCTTTCCGAACGGCCTGAACTCGGCGCAGGCACGGCCGTCCTCGAAGATGACGTTCGCCTTTACATCCCGTTCACGGTTCGTGTTCGGCAGATGGTGGATACAGCTGTACCGAGTTCACTGCTCGGCCCCGGCGGGGTGAACCTGGCATTCGGCGCTCGGGTGGTTCTGCTGGGCGCCCCGCCGGAGGAGCGAGCATTGCTGCTGGCCATGGACTTGACCGATTATGACGCGCAGCCACCGACCGCAGAGCTTCTTCTCCCGGATCGTTCCCCGCTGCCAGCGACGCAGTGGCCGAAGTCCTTGGACGGGCAAGGCGTCGTGCCAGGCCATCGCGATTACGACAGGCTGTGGTTCTGCCGCCGTGGCCTGCGTGAATACCACACCCATCACGAGCACGAGGACGATCCGTGGGACCGACACCGTGAGGGTCTGGCCTTGCATAGCGTCGTAGAGGAATTGCTGCACGAGTTCTCGACTAGATTCATCGGCAACTAATGCGAATCCCGGCAACTCTTCAGCACTACACCGTCCCGGCCACGGTTCTTTCCGACTCCCGCGAAATGCTCCGTGAACGCGGCCTGAAAGGCCTGGAAGCGGTGGTGGTATGGGTCGGCAACGTAGTCGACGACACCACGGCCAGAATTACAGCCGCCGTCAGCCCCGGACAGATCGCCTATCGGAGCGATGCGGGGTGCGCTGTCGAAGTACCGCCTGAAGCGCTCAGCGAGCTGATCGAGATACTGCCCGACGACGTGTTCGTGCTGGCCCGGCTGCACACCCATCCAACCGAGGCCTACCACTCCGATGTCGACGACACGAACATGCTCATCAGCCACCACGGCGCGATCTCGATTGTGGTGCCGTATTTCGCCCGCGACGCACTCAAGCTGGCGCGATGCAGCGTCAATGAACTGCGGCATGGAACCGGATGGGTGGAACTCACCGCCGCCGAGGTCAGCCGGAGGTTCACCGTTCTATGACAGATCGCAGGCTACGGGTACTCGCGGGCCCCGACGCAGACGGCGCGGCCGTCCTTGCCCTGCTCGACGGTGCGCGGGTCAGGATCGTGCCGCCCTCCCGGCCGGAGTGGCACCATCAGCTGCTGCTATTGACCCTGGTGGACCTGCTGGGCCGACTCCTGCCGCAGGTGACGGTAGAGCTGAATCCGGAATTAGAGGCGAGCGAGCTCCTCCCGCCAGGGCCGCCGCTGCTACTCGACAGAGTAAGGACGGCGCTAGCGAACGGCGGCCTATCCCTTCCCGAATCCGCCGGTGACGCCGCGCCGGAGATCGTGGTGTTTCTCGGGCAGGCCCCGCCCCACTCGGCCGCGAGCCTGCATGTCGATGGCAACGGGTGGATCAGCTATCTCGGTAGCACACCCTCATGTCTTGACCACCAGCCTGGTCCGCTGGTCGCAGTCGGCCCGATAGCCGCAGCGTGCCGTGCGGCGGCCGCGGTCATGTGCCGGGTCCTGCAAAGCGTGTCGGCCTCTGCCGCCCGCGCCGTCGCCGAGACACCCACCAGTTGCTATGCCAGCGCCCTCACCTACGATTTCTCGGCCGATCCGCTGTCCGAGCCAGCGCTGCTGCCCCAAGGGGTCGATGCGGTGCTGGTCGGCGCCGGCTCGGTAGGAGGGGCCGCCGTTTACACCTTCGCGGCCACCCCCGACCTCATCGGCCGACTGGTCATCGTCGATCCTCAATGCCTGGAGCCGCATAACCCGGATCGTGCGCTTCTGGCTACCGCCGCGGCTGCCGCAGCCGGCGAGCGCAAGGTCGACGTCGCCGCTCGGGCGTTGGCACATCGGCAGCCGGCTCTCGCGGTGACAGCCCACTTCGGTGACATCAGCAACTATCAGGCCACCCACGATCGCCAGGCGATGCTGCCGTTGACCCTCGCCGCTGTGGACAGCGCCGCCTCCCGGCGGGCGATTCAGGACTGCCTGCCCCTGGAGGTGATCAACGCAGCATGTCACCCGCATGAGGTAACGATCTCCGGGCACCGCACCGATGACGGGCCGTGTGTCTGTTGCCTGCACATGGCCGATGTGCTGGACCGAGAGCGGGTGCTGATGCGGCTTATTGCAGCCGGGACCGGAATGAGCGAACGCATGGTCTCGCAGCTGTTGATAACCAACGCCCCGCTAAACGCTCAGCACGTCACAGCCATCGAGCGACACCGGAATTTGCCTCCCGGGTCGCTGGCCTCCAGCCAGGGCGAGACGCTGGAGGTCGCCTGGCGAAAACAACTGCTCTACGGCGTCATGACTATCACCACCTCGACTGGCGCCGTCGCGGCCGTCGCAGCGCCGCACGTCACCGCCCTGGCCGGGGCGCTATTGGCCGGCGAAGCGCTGAAAGCCTCGATCCCGGACGCGGCTACTCACCGTCTTGGCCCTGTCGGCTTAGCTACCAAGTACGCGGAAGATCCGACGATGGGGCCCGCGTACGCGCTGCTCAGCAACCCCCCGCGCTGGCCAGGCAGCGAATGCCTATGCCGATCCACCAGGAGGCTGCGGCTGCTGCGCGAGCGATACCACCTACGGCCACCAGACCTAGACGCAGATAACAACAAACCAAACACCACAGACATCCAGCCCGGTGACCGCTAGCATCACCGAGGTGACGACCAGAACAGCCGCAGTCGCCGTCCAAGCACTCCTAGGCGATCCCGACGCCGTAGCAGACCTCATCGCACGGCCAGGAGTCATCCGCCTCGGCCACTACCGCCTCCTCGCAGGCTTACACACCGACACTTTCGTGGCCTTCAGCGGAATTGCCACCGACACAGCCGCGTTGGACCTCATCGCCAACTGGGCGCTTGGAAGCATTGCCGCGTGGCAACCCACCGATGTCCTCGCCCCCTCCACTGTCGGCGTAGCCCTTGCCAGCACGATCGCGCGCCGCATCGGAGCCCGGCTGAGCCTAGCGAACCTCGGCCCTGATGGACGCCCCAACGGCATCACGAGCGACGCTATCCGGCCGGGATCCCGGGTACTGCTCGTCAACGACATCATCACCACAGGCATCGGTGTGGGCCACCTCGCGGACCTAGCTCGGTCCGTCGGCGGGCATGTCGCGGGAGTCGTGTGCTTCGCATCGCGTGCAACGGTCAACATCTCCGCTGCCATCAACGCCCCAGCCATACACATCGCCGACCTCGATCTGAAGGCCTGGCCGGCCGCCAATTGCAGCCTGTGCAGGGACGGACAGCCGCTTAAAGACGCAGTGGACCTCAACTGAAACAGCTGGTCACCGCCCGGCCTTCGGTGTGCTGAGCAACATGCGGCTCGCTATCGCAATGTTGTTTCCCTCGCCGTAGATGTGGTTGTGGACCACGGTCGTGACCGCGACAGAATCTGTCGCTGCGAACCGGGCTCACCGGCTTCCGGATTCAACTCCCGGATGCAAGAGGCGTGGGCGTGGCGGAGGTCCTCGAAGCGGACCTGGAAGGTGATTCCGGCGGCTTGGAGGGCGGGGTTCCAGATCATCCGGCGGAACCAGGCTCGGGGGATGTGGCCGTCGGTGTCGAGGCGTTGGGTTGGCGGGGGCTGTCTTTGCCGGCGTGCGGCGGTCGGCGCGGTAGGCAGCGCAGGCGCCCTTGCAGTGTTGGCAGCGGCACCGACCCGGACCGTAGGCGCTGGTGGTGCCGTGCCGGCCTGGGGATCAAGGTCGACTGGACCGACGAGGATCTCCATGAGGCACAGGCGCCGGCCCGGGGATCGAGCCCCGAGCTCCGCTCAGAAGGCGTGTCCGTTGCGGGTCCGGGCCAGTGCGGTAAGGGCTGTGTCGTCAGCGGTCGGCAGCGTGTGGACGTACTTGCCAGTGGTGGTTATGGAGCCGTGGCCAAGTCGTTGACGGACGACTTCGATGTCGGCGCCCCCAGCGAGCAGCCACGACGCGTGGGAGTGGCGAAGGTCGTGGGTGCGCGGACGCGGGTCCAGTCCGGCGGCGTCGCAGGAGGGGTACCAAACCTGAGTGCGCCACCACCCGCGAGGAACGTGTCCGTCGGTGACGGGTCCTGGGCGGGGTGAGCGTGGCTGGTCGTGACCGTCGGCTCGGCGGGCGGCCCGGTAGGTGGCGAACGCGGTCCGGCAGTGTTCGCACCGGCAGGCTCCCGCGGTGTAGGCGGACATGCTGCCGTGCCGGTAGCGACGTCCGTTGGAGTTAGGTTCGGTCAGACCCAAGTCCGGAGGGGTGTGGCCGGGGTCAGTCCCAGGCAGCTCAGTGACAAGATCCAGGCCTGCTGACATCGCGGCGCTCGAGTGTCGATGTGCGCTTTGACCCGCGCCGGCCGCGACGATTGCGTACGGGAACAGAAGGTCGTCGGGGGACAAGTCATGCTTGTCGGTGTAGGTGGCGATGGCCTGTACAAGTGTGGGGTCGAGTCGGAAACGGCGGGACTGCTTATTCTTGGGGTAGGGCTTGATGAGAAATCGATCGCCGGTTGGGTGGTCGTCGGGATGAAGTTCTACGACGGCACGGGACACGGTGAGGATTCCCGAGCGTTCCTCAAGGTCGCCGGGGCGCAATTCGGCCGCCTCGCCCCATCGCAGCCCGCTACCGATGAAGGTATCGACCAGCAGCCGGGTCGGATCGTTTGGTAGGGCGAGCAAGAGCCGGCCGACTTCGTCCGGGGCTAGGATGCGGAATGACTTGATTGGGACGGTTGGCGTCTTGACTCCGCGGCAAGGGTGCAGGCGGACGACGAAATCGTTGAGGGCCGTCGTGAAGACTGCGGACAGGATGATCTTCTGGTGCCGAATGGTGGCCGGGGTTACGCCACGGGTGACCATGTCGATGACCCATTCACGGACGTGGATGGGCAGGATGTCGGCCATCTTCATCGGCCCGAACCACGGGATGATGTGCCGGTCGAGGTTGTAGCGGTACGACTGCCGGGTTGTGGGTTCCATGACGTGGTTCGGCAACCACGTGGTAGCGACGTAATCTGCGAATGGTCGCTGTCCTGCTCGACGGTCACCCGGATGTCCGGACTCCTGGAGCGACTCGGCGTTGCGCCAGGCCGTGTCGGCGGCTTTCTTGCTGGCGAACGTGCCGGCGGAGCGGCGCCGGCCGCGGAGATCGTCGTAGTACGCGGTGTAGCGAATGTCACCGTTGCCGATGATGCGTTTGCGACTCTGGCCCATGGTTTCCTCAACTGTGCTCGCGACCCTCTGATGACCCCGCACGGTGCGCCACGAGCCGTCATAAGGCGGCATGGAATGACACCGAATACCCTACAGAATAAGGCTATTCCCGTTTCGAGTACGATGCAACAAGGGACCGGTTGACAGCTCATAACCCAGAGGTCGCAGGTTCAAATCCTGTCCCCGCTACTGTCAGATTGAGGGCCAGACGCCAAGGCGTCTGGCCCTTAGCTGTTTAATTGTGGTGCGGTCAGCTTCGGCAAGTTGCGGTCTGTTAGCTGTCGGCGGGGTCGAGCACGTTTCTGCAGCCGACCTCAGCCGGTTGGGTCAGCGCAGTGAGCTCACCGGCACCTGGACGCCCGGCACCATCGGATGACGGGGCTGGTACAGGCTTTCCAGCCACCTACTGACCTGCACGACAACTGTCTCGAGAGGACCGAGCATGCGCGCGGCATGGTACGAGCGGCAGGGACGGGCGGCCGACGTCCTGCAGATCGGCGAGTTGCCCGACCCTGAACCGGGGCCTGGCGAGGTCCGCGTCCGGCTGCGTCTTTCCGGCGTAACCCCGGCGATACGAAGAAGCGTCGCGGCTGGCTCGGCTCCTCCATGCCGTACCCGCGTGTCATACCGCACAGTGACGGCGCCGGCACCATCGACGCCGTCGGCGACGGCGTGGACCGCAGTCGGACTGGGCGTCGGGTGTGGGTGTATGGGGCCCAGTCCTACCGCGCGTTCGGCACCGCTGCTGAGTGCACTGTCGTGCCGGACCACCTCGCCGTCGACCTGCCCGACGAGGTATCCGATCAGGTCGGCGCCTGCCTGGGAATCCCCGGGATCACCGCGCACCGCGCTGTCTTCGGCGACGGAGCCGTGACCGGCAGCACGGTCCTGGTCCACGGTGTTCTCGGTGGCGTCGGGTCACTCGCCGTCCAGCTCGCCAAGTGGGGAGGAGCGACTGTGATCGGCACTGTCAGGCGCACCTCGGATCTGCCCGCCACCAGAGCCACTGGAGTCGATCACGTCGTGGCGCTGGACAACTCCGACCCGGTGGAGCAGTTGCGGCGTTTCGCACCCGAAGGGGTCGACCGCATCATCGAGGTCGCGTTTTCGGACAACGCCGATCTCGATGCCGCCATCGCGAAGGTCGGCACCGTCATCGCCGCGTACGCCACCCGCGAGGACCGGCCGGCGTTCCCGTTCTGGCCGATGCTTTTCAACAACATCACCATCCGTCTCCTCGGCAGCGACGACTTCCCGCTCAAGGCCAAGCGGCAAGCGGCCGCCGACCTCACCGAGGCTGCGCGTGCCGGCACTCTGTCCGTCCCCACGGACACGGAACTTCCGCTGCACCTGATCGCTGAGGCACATGAACGCGTCGACGCCGGCGCTCGGAGCCGGATTCTCGTCGCCGTCGATCAGTGAGCTCCCTGCTGGGCGACTAACGTCTCGGCGCCTGCGGCTCCTTGTGCCCACCGCACATCCAGCTGATGGCACCTGCTTCGCCTGGCTGGTCAGACCGAGCTTGGCCCCGGCAAGCGATTCACCGCCCAGGAGCCGTTGCTCTCGATCGAGGTCCTAGGTCGTGTAGGCCCAACGCTCGTCCAGTCCAGTGCAGTCCAGTGCAGTGAGGGAGTGGGTGAACGGGTCGATGTGTGCACCGGTGCTCCGGGTTGAGCGCAGGATCGCTTGCGCCTCGGCCGATGTCACCTGGCGACCTGGGCCGCGGGACAGCCGACATCCGGACCTACCGCTGCTGATCAGACGGCCTGGCTGGCTCTCGCTGATCGATGAAATGCTTCGCCTTGCCGGCAACCGTGACAGTCAGCTCGACACCGGTCAGGTCCGCGAATGCGATGTCGGCCACTGAACCCGCCGTCAGTTGTGCCGACACTTTCGGGCTCAGTCTGCGAAAGTAAGCCGAAACCCGCTCGCGTAGCTCTGCATCACGCTGAACTCGCTGGGAATGCAGGACGAAGCGATCTCGACCGTCGTCGTCCCGGTTCAGGGCGACTACGAAGTCGTCGGACCGCAGGCCGAGTTCCGGCTTGAGGTTCAGCAGCAGGTTGACATCGAACTTCTCGCCACCGAAGTTGACGAACTTGCCGGTCCGGCCATGCAGCCTGATGCGCGCCTGCGCATTGCCGCACGCACATGGCACGTCGATGATGGACACCCGGTCACCGGTCCGCTGCCGCAGCACGGGACTACACCGGCGGTGCAGGTTGGTCGTCACCAGCTCGCCGATTCCTTCGGCGTTGATCTCAACGACCTCCGCCAGCTGCAGATCGTCGTGAACGTGGTACTCGCCGAAGCCGCAGGCATCGCACTGGTAACCGATGGCACCGACCTCACTCGTCTGGAAGGTGCTGCGAAAGCGTACTTGCGGGTCGAAGAGCTCCCGATAGCGAGCCTCGTCAGCCGGGTACAGCGCCTCGCCACCGGTGAGCACCAGGTGGACTGAGCTGAGCCGGCTGCCCGCGCGCTCCAGAAACTGCGCGACCGGCAGCAGATCACTGGGCATGACGAGCAGCACGGTGGCGCGAAGCAGTGCCACCTGTCTGGCGATCTCGGCAGGATCGGCAATTCCAATCGGCAGGATGCAGCAACCCGCCTGCGCGAGGGCGAGATAGACGGTGAACTCCGAGGACATCAGACCAGGCATCCCCCAGACCGCCACCACATCGTCGGCCCCGACCCCAGCGGACAGGTAGCTGCGGCCGTGCACGTGGCAGTTGTGCAATACCTCGTCCATGGTGAGGGAGGTGAACTTGGGTGTGCCGGTGCTACCGCCGGAGGAGAACAGGATTCGTGCTCCGCGGCCGACATCGCCCAGCCCGACCGGCAAGGCCGGTGCCGGCGCATCGGTCACCGGCAGCGCGGACCAGAACTCGGCGAAGCCGACGCCAGGTGGCTGCCGATGGCCGGCCCGGCTCGCTACCGTTACCGCCCGTTGCGCGAGGTCAGGATTCCATTCGTTGAGCGGCCGGGATGCCACGAGGCTGCCTCCGTTCCCGCGATCTGAAGTAGAAGGCAGCGGTGACGCAGCCGCCACCGGCGAGGAGCTCGGCGATGGCGCACACCGCCAACACCAGTTTCGCGCCGTATGCCTGGGCTAAGAAGGCGGTGGCGATGCCCAGCGAGGCCCCGCCGGCGCCGCTGGCGAACTGCATGCCGGAAAACACAAACGGCCGGTGCGTCTTGACGACGTGCTGCTGGACGGTGCCCTCGACCACGACGAGGGTGACCGCGCCCATCACGCCCAGCAGGGCGAACACGGCGGCGGCCGGCAGCTGGGCACGCAATTGCGTGAACACTAGGAAGGCTAACCCATCGAGCATGATCAACCAGGGGATCGAGGATTCGGAGAATAGGTCCGGCAGCCGCTGGGCCAGGATGGCTCCGCAGATCCCACCGATGCCCGCCAAGCCGAGCAGCAGACCGGTAAAGCCGCTGCCCCGATGATAAATCTCGTCGACGAAGGGAAACATCAACGGTGCCTCGACCTCGAGGATCACGGCGACCAGGCAGTACAGGCTGATGATCGCGGCCACGTACGGCACGGTGCGCAAGTACCGGAGCGAGGCAGCCGGGGTTGTAGAAACTGCGGCTTGTTCAGCTTCCAGCTCAACATCCGGCTGCCGCACGGCCAGCAGCGCCAGCGGAACCAGCAGGGTGATCGCCGCCATGATCAACAACGCGACCCGGTATCCCAGCGACTGCACGACGACTCCGCCGAACGGAGGCCCGACGATTACGGCCACGTTGACAAGCATGGTCTTGCTGGAGTTGTACTTTCGCCGGTTCTCGTCGTCCAGCAGTTCGGCGTCCAGCGACATCTTGGCGCTGACAGCGGCTTGGTTCAGCAGGCTGTGCAACCCGGCGACAACCAGGATCGCCACGGTGCCGACCGGCAGCGCCGCGGCGCTCGCGAAGATCACCGCCCTCGCCAGCAGCAGGTAACGGACCGAACTGGCCGCGGAAAACCGTTGGGTGTACTTCGCCGCCGACAGCGCCATCAGTAGGGCGGGCAGTGCCGTCACCGCGCTGATGAAACCGATGTCGGAGGCTTTGCCGGTGGTGTTGTAGATCGCCGCAATGAACAGCGTGTAGCAGGCGATCCCGGCCAGCCGCATCGCGAAGTCGGCTGCGAGCAGCAGCCTGAGTTGCCTGCTCACGTCAATGGACCGGCTACCTCGTAGCCCCAGCCC
>NZ_DASVQG010000069.1:0-2142 GCF_036389215.1 Jatrophihabitans sp. | reverse complement strand
CGGCCCGCAGCGATCGCTTGGCGGCCGCCGTGCAGCACAGGTTGCCGCCCTCGACGACGACATCGGCGCGCAACCGGCTCAGGTTGTCCTCCCGGATGGCAGCGCCGCCGGCCGCGAGCACCAGCACGTCGGCATCGACGTCCAGCCATGCCTCCGGCTCGCTCAGCACCGTCACCGAATCGGGCAGCTGGGCCCGGTCGATGGTGCCCGCCGGGTCGGTGATCTCGAGCAGCCGGGCAATCGGCAGGCCGGCCGGCGCACTCACCGTGCCCAGGATGTCGGCCACCGCCACGATCCGGTGCCCGTGAGCTTCCAGGTTCTTGGCGACGGAGCGCCCGACCGTGCCGAAGCCCTGGATGGCCACCCGCCGCAGCCGGTCGTCGGCGCGCAACCGCAGCGTCTCCAGCGCGCTCTCGGCGACCCCGTATCCGGTGATGTCCTTCAGATGCGTCCACAGCTCGGTCCAGTCCGAGCGCAGCCGGGTGATCCCTGGCTTGCGCACCACGTCGAAGCCGGCTGCGGCGAAGAAGAGGTCGCGGTCGTCGTGGGTGGTGCCCTGGTCGCAGCCGAGGTAGACGCCGCCGTGCAGCAGCGGCGCCACCGACCGGCCGAAGGCTCGCAGGACCTGGTCGCGGTGCTCGGGCACCGACACGATGCCGGCCTTCGCGCCGCCGATCCGCAGCCCCGCCAGGGCCAGCTTGACGGTCATGGCGGCGGCCAGGTCGCACACCTCGCGCTCGGTGACCGAGCCGGTCATCCGGGTGCCGCCCATGGCCATCCCGTCGACGAGGGAATCCACGACCACCCACCCGGTGAGGGAGTCGGTGTCGTTGCGGACAGCAGTCGAGAGCAGTGGCGAGTGCTCGGCCGAGTTCAGCCGCTCGTCCACGAGTACTGGACTCACGTAATTACCCCCTAAGGTTCCGCACAAGGTGACCGCCGTGGGCACCTTGCTCACTGCCTGACTAGCTGCACTCTCAGCGCCCGGCACCCGGGTGCTGAGACGATCACTGCGGGACGTCAACTCGGGCTGGCGGCGGCTGCCAGCTCGGCGGCGTCCTGGTCGACCCGGGCACGCGGATACAGCACGGCCAGCAGCGGGCCGGTCATCATCGTGGTGACGACCGCCATCACCACCATCAGCGAGTACAGCTGGTCGTCGAGGAAGCCCAGCTGCAGGCCGACGCTGAGGATCACCAGCTCGGTGAGCCCGCGGGTGTTCATGAGCGTGGCCAGCACGCCGGCCTCGCGGTTCGGAACCCCCTGCGACCGGGCGCCGAGGTAGCCGCCCAGCATCTTGCCGGTGATCGCGACCAGCATGATCAGGCCGAGCTGGCCCCAGGCGGTGGCGCCCAGGTCGGACAGGTCGACCTTGAAACCGGCGACGATGAAGAAGACCGGCAGCAGCACCAGGGTGGTGACCGGTTCCAGCCGGCCGGTGACCTGCCGGCGGACGCCTTCGGAGCCGTCCCGCGGCATGATCGCCCCGAACAGGAACGCGCCGAAGATGAAGTGCACGCCCATCCACTCGGTCGCCCACGACGCCAGCAACAGCCCCACCACGGCCGGCACCAGCAGATCCGACAGCGGCTTGCCCCTGCGGCCCTGGGCGGCGGACAGCTGGGCGAGCAGCGGGCGGACCACCATGAACATCACGGCCACGAACGGCGGCAACAGGAGGGTCCGCCACTGCTCCAGGCCACCACCGCTGACGGTCACCGCGACCGCCAGCAGGGACCAGGCCAGTACATCGCTGAGCGCGGCACTGGCCAGCGCCACCGTTCCGGTCGAGGTCCGGTTCATCCCGCGGTCGGACAGGATCCGGGCCAGCACCGGAAAGGCGGTCACCGACATCGCGGCCGCGAAGAACAGCACGAAGCCGAGCCGGTGCTGGCCATTCCCGTCGTGGCTGGAGTACAGGTAGAGACCCAGCCCCGAGCCCATCAGGAACGGCAGCACCGTCGAGCCGAGCGCGACGCCGACCGGCACCAGCTTGCGCTCGGCGACGGTCGCGTGCTCCAGCTCGCACCCGACGATGAACATGAACAGCGCCAGCCCGACGTTGGCCAGTGACGCCAGCAGCGGCCGGATCTCGGAGGGGAACAGGGTTGCGGCGATCTGACCGGAGAACAGCGTCGGACC
>NZ_DASVQG010000068.1:0-29348 GCF_036389215.1 Jatrophihabitans sp. | reverse complement strand
CGCGCTCTTGCGGTTGGCCGGGGCCCGCCGCGGCGCCTGCCAGCGGAGCCGGGCCAGCAGCTGCTCGTCCGAGCCGGGCGCGAGCCCCGGCGCCAGCTCGGCGAGCAGGCCGAGCAGCTGTAACCGCAGGGCCGGAGCGCTGTGCCGCTCGATGTCGGCCGAGAGCGCCGCGATGGTCTTGTCCCGGTCGTCGCGGGCCCCCACCAGGCTCGGCAACCGGGTCATCGAGAGCCAGGCGGTGGCCAGCTGCACCCAGCGCTCGGCCGTGCCCCGGCGCAGCCAGCTGTCGAACTCGGTGGTCGGCAGGTAGGTAGGGTCCGCGCTGGTCGAATGCGACAGCAGCCCGGCCTCGAAGGCCACCTCGAGCAGAAGCGCGGTGACCGGCTCAGCGGCGTCCAGTACCCGGCTGAGCCGCCGCAGCTCCCGTACCCCCAGGCCGCCGGCGCGCAGCAAACCCGGGGGGTCGGTGGCGACCTCGGTCAGCAGCAGCTCGACCAGCCGGACGGTCTCCAGCACCTGGGTGCAGCCGCCGCCGTCGATCACCGAGCTGCCGCGCTCGATCGCCTGGATCTCAGGTGGCCGCGGCGACACCTCGCCGGCCGGTTGCGAGCGCAACGCCAGCCCGAGCTCGCGGGGCAACTCGACGGTGTGATTGTCGATCGGTACCAGCAGGCCGCGCTCCAGAAGGTTGCGGGCGGGGTTGTCCGTCTCGTCCCGCAGCTGCAGGCCGGTCAGGGCGTTGCGCAGGCCGCCGATCGGTGGTCCGGCCGCGAGCCGGTCCAGGATCGAGCGCTCGGCCGGCGCGCAGTCGGCCAGCAACTGCTGGAACTGCTCCTCGATGGCCGCCGCCGCGGAGCTGCCGGACCTGGGCTGGGTGGCCGGCGGCAATCCCAACCGGCGCAGCAGTGGCGCCAGCGCGATGTCGTTGACCGCGGCGTACAGGTCGGCCGCCTTGCGTCCGAGCCCCGCCGGGTACGGGCCGAGCACCTCCCGGACGGTGCCCACCGGGTGCAGCCGCTCCTTGTCGCCCCAGACCAGCGCCCACTCCCCGAGCCGGTCCACCGCGGCCGCGGCGTCGGCGGCCAGCTCCGGCTGGAACCATGCCTGCACGGCGGCCAGGGAGGCCTCCGGACCGGTGCAGACGAGCACTTCGAGGGTCCGCAGGGTGAAGGCGTCCATCCCGTCCAGCGCCCGGGAGATGGAAGTCCGGACGCTGGCCCGGCTCGCCAGCGTGCTGAGGTCGACCGGCGCCGGCAGCGCCAGGTCCGGACGCAGGCGCAGCAGCGTGACCAGCTGGGCGTCGGTCCAGCCTCGCAGCCACTCGGTCAGGGTCTGGGGGGCGCCGGAGCGCGCGGGAGCCTGCGGTTGTGCGGTCACACCAACTGGCGAGGAGTCAGCCGCCGGCCAGGAACGGCCGGTTGTCGGGGCCCGGGTGCCGGTAGTTCAGTTCCTCCACGGGCAGCGGGAAGGTGAGGTCGTCCCCGAACGGGCTCTGCGAGCCGGGCTTGTCCGAGAGCAGCTCGTTGACCGGGTGTTCGGGGTAGGCATCGTCCCAGGTGTGCTGGGGCTGGTTGTTCGGCTGGTTGTGCGGCGTCATGCCGGCCATCTGCGTCACCCTCTGCGTTCGCTCGCGCTGCCCTGGTCCGTGCGGCGCCGTTGCCCGGCAACGGCGCAGAACCGGCGTTGCCCCGGCGACAGGCCGAAATATCAGTGTGCCACGTGACCTAGGGTGTAGGCCGTGTCGGTTGCGAACTCGCGGGTACTGGCGGTCAACCTCGCGCACGTCATCGACCTGCCCCCGCTGCGCGCCGCCGGAGTCCGGGCCAACAAGAAACCGGCCAAGACCGGCATCGACAAGCGTCCGGTGGCCCAGCCGGTGCAGGTGCGCCGGCTCGGCCTGGACGGTGACTCGATCTGCGACACCGTCAACCACGGCGGCCCGGACCAGGCGGTGTACGCCTATGCCAGCGAGGACACCGAGTGGTGGCAGGAGCAGCTGGCGGACGAGCTCGACTTCCGGTTGCAGCCGGGCTCCCTGGGGGAGAACCTCACCCTGCGCGGCGTGGACGTCACCAACGCGGTGATCGGCGAGCGCTGGCGGGTGGGCCGGACGATCCTGCAGGTGGCGGTGCCGCGGATACCGTGCTCGACCTTCGCCGCCTTCTGGAACGTCGACCGGCTGCCCAAGCGCTTCATCGCGGCCGGCCGGCCGGGGGCGTACCTGCGGGTGCTGACCGAGGGTGCGGTGGGCGCGGGTGACGAGGTCCGGATCCTGGAACGGCCCGCGCACGGGCTGACGTTGGCAGAGACCCTGCGGGCGCTGACCGGTGACCGCAGCCTCGCCCCGAAGCTGCTCACCGCCCCGGAACTGCCGGAGTCGGTGCACCGGTCGGCTCGCACGTGGCTGGGCATCAGCTGAGGCGGTCCACCGCGAACAGGGCGAAACCCAGACGGACCGCACCCCGGTCCGGCGGTGGTTGCCGGCGTGCATCCGGTATCTCCGGTGCGCCGGGCTCCGATCGCGCGATAGCCTGTGACCTTGACGTCCGCACGACGTGCGGGCGTCAGTTGTTTGTAACCGAGGCAATCTTGAACTGGCAGTGTTATTCCAGTCGTGACACGAGTAATGGGGTGTTCAGTCATGCCGTCCGGCAAGGTGAAGTGGTTTGACGCCGAAAAGGGCTTCGGGTTTCTTGCCGACGACGAGGGCGCCGACGTTTTCGTGCATAAGGACGCCCTCCCGGCCGGGGTTCCCGAGCTCAAGCCCGGACAGCGCGTCGAGTTCGGGATCGTGCAGGGCCGCAAGGGCAACCAGGCCCTGCAGGTCCGGCTGCTCGAGCCGATGCCGTCGGTGGTCAAGGCCACCCGGCGACCGGCCGAGGAGATGACGCCGATCGTCGAGGACCTGATCAAGCTGCTCGACAAGGTGGGCAACTCGCTGCGACGCGGGCACTACCCCGATCGCGCCGAGGGGCGCAAGGTCGCCACCCTGTTGCGGGCGGTGGCCGACAACCTGGACAGCTAACGGCTGTTCGCGCGGGGCCCCGGCAGTTGGCTGCCGGGGCCCTTTCATGCGGGTAGCGGCTTGCCGGCCCGGGGGTCAGCGAGCAGCCGGTCAGCGCAGCGGGCCGAAGGCCGGCACCAGCCCGGCCTGGTGCGCCCGGTCCAGCAGCAACTCGATCGCGGCATACCCCTCCTCGCCGAGGTCCCGGCTGAAGGAGTTGACGTACAGCTCGATGTGCTGGCGCTGGACCTCGGGATCGAGCTCGTCGGCGTGCGCGGCCACGTAGTCCGCCGAGGCCTCCGGATGGGCGAAGGCGTAGTCCACCGACGCCCGCAGCACGTCGGTCAGCGCCGCGGCGTCGAGTTCCCGGCGGGCCAGGATGGCGCCGAGCGGAATGGCATGCCCGGTGCTCTGCTCCCACCACTGCCCCAGGTCGGCCAGCGCCCGCAGCCCGTACCGCGGATAGGTGAACCGGGCCTCGTGGATCACCAGCCCGGCGTCGAACCGGCCGTCGCGCACCCCGGGCATGATCTCGGCGAACGGCACCACCTCGACCGAGGCCGGTGACTGCCCGGCCGCCCACAGCCGCATCAGCAGGTAGGCGGTGGTGCGCTCACCCGGCACCGCCACCCGGGCACCGTCGAGGTCCGGCCGGTCGTCGGCGCTGAGCACCAGTGGGCCGCAGCCCCGGCCCAGCGCGCCGCCGCACGGCAGCAGCCGGTAACGCTGCAGCAGCCAGGGCAGCGCGGCGTAGGACACCTTGACGACGTCGAAGCGACCCTGCTCGGCGGCGGTGTTGGTGATATCCACGTCGGCGAAGGTGACGCGGGTCGCCGGGGCGCCGGGGATCAGGCCGTGGGTCCAGGCGTGAAAGATGAAGGTGTCGTTCGGACAGGGCGAGAACGCCAGTTCCAGGGCGGTCATGCGGGGGCTCCGGCGGCCAGCGGCTCGGCGAGCAGCCGGTCGAACGCGGCACCGAGCGCGGCCAGGGCCTCGGACACCCGCCAGGACTCCCGGTGCCGGGGACCGACGGGGTTGGCGATGGTGCGCAGTTCGGCGAACGGCACCCCGGCCCGGGTGGCAGCCAGGCACACCCCGACGCCTTCCATCCCTTCGGCGACGGCGTCGGGGTAGCTGGCCAGCAGCCGGTCGGCGCGCTGCTGGCTGCCGGTCACCGTCGACACCGTCAGCACCGCGCCGGTGACCGCACCGGTCCGGCCGCTGAGCGCAGCCGCCCAGCCGGGATCGACCGGATACCGCACCGCGCCCCAGCCCAGCTCGGCCATCGACACGAAGCCCTCGGCCGTCTCGGCGCCGAGGTCGGCGTGCACCACGGTGTCGGCGACCACCACGGCACCGACGCCGGCGGCCGGAAAGCCACCGCCGATGCCCGCCGACACCGCCACCGAATAGCCCGCCGGCAGCAGGCAGCCGGTGCTGACCGCCGCGGCAACCGGCCCGACGCCGCCGCACACCACGTCGAGCAACCCGGCCGGGGTCAGCACGCGGTGCACCTGCAGGCCCGCCACCATGCCGGTTGCCGGGCGCCGCCCGGCCAGCACGGCGTCCCGCTCGGCGGTCACCGCGGTCACGACCAGGATCCTGGCGCTCATCTACCCCGTCGAACCCTGCTAGGCCTGCTGGGCTCTGAGCCGGTGGGACCTGAGCGCCCGCTCGTGCAGCGACATGGTGATCGAGACGAACACCAGCACGCAGGCGGCCACGATGAACCCGATCCGGCCGTTGCCGGATGGCAGCAGCAGCGCGATGGTGGCACCGAGCACCCAGGCCAGTTGCAGGAACGTCTCCGAACGTCCGAAGGCTGAGGACCGCAGCGTCTCGGCCACGTCGCGCTGGATGATCGCGTCCAGTGACAGCTTGGACAGCGAGTTCGACACCGCGCAGATCAGCATCGAGCCGATGGCCAGTGGCAAGCTGAACAACACCGCGCCGACCACGCAGCCGGTCGCCGCGGCGGCGGTGCACAGCAGGATGATCAGGTCCGGACGGGCCATCCGCAGCCGGGTGCCGATGCCGGTGCCGACGAAGTTGCCGACCCCGCTCACCGCGCCGAGGGCGCCGAGACTGGCCACCGCCTGCCAGCCGTGCGACACCGACTCGATGTAGAACGCCAGGAACATGGTCATGAAGCCGGCCAGCCAGCGCAGCGTCGACTCGCCCTGCAGCGCCACGATCACCGGCGGCGCGAACCCGCGCCGGGTCCACTCGACCAGCCGTCCGAACAGCCCGCTGGGACGGCGGCGGCTGGCGCGGGCGGCCCGCAGGTCACCCTTGTACCGCAGCGTGGCCGGCAGCGCGTCGACGATCTTGGGCAGCCGCAACGCCGAGACGCCGGTCATCGTGAAGGCCGCGGCGGTGATGCACAGGCCGAACGGGTAGGACCCGGTGGCCTTGATCGCCACGCCGCTCAGGGCGCCGCCCAGCACGGCGGCGACCAGTCCGAACATCGACAGCCGGGCATTGGCCTCGACCAGCGTCAGGTTGGTCGGCACCAGCCGCGGCGCGGCCGAGGACCGGATCACCGCGTAGGCCTTGGACAGCACCAGCGATCCGAGCGCGGCCGGAAACAACACCAGCAGGTCGGTGAAGTGCATCGCCATCACGATCGCGAGCGCCGCCCGCCCCAGCGCGGTGCCGGCCATCACCCAGCGCCGGCCGTGCTGCACCCGGTCCAGCGCGGGCCCGATCACCGGCGCGACGATCGCGAACGGGGCCATCGTCATCAGCAGGTAGAGCAGCACGTTGCCGCGCTGGGCTTCCGAGGGCGCGGAGAAGAACACCGTGCCGGCCAGCGCGACGGTCACCATCGCGTCGGCCGCGTAGGACATCACCTGGTTCCAGATGAGCGCGGTCAATCCCGACTCGCGGGCGCCGTCGGCTTCGCTGGCCGAGATCACCTTGTGGGCCAGCAGCCGGGACAGGTAACTGCTGCGGACCAGCACTGCCCGGGTGACCGTGACGTTGCTGGTGCGGACCGGGCGGACCGACACCCGGGGCGTCCGGCGCCGCCTCGTGGCCGGGCCGCCGGACACCCTCGACGTGCCGGCGGCATCGGAATAGGTGGGGACGGAGTAGCCGTCCGCGTCCGCCTCGCCGGCGCTGGCCGAGGATGCCGACCCGTCTCCCACCGTCACGGCTCTATCCTGCCCCACCAGGGCGGCCGGTGGCCCGGCAATGTGCTCAGCCGGTCGCGAATGGTGCGACAATGACGCCGTGACCGCTCCGAGCCCGTCGAGCCATCCGCAGACCGTTGACGGCCCCACCGCCGCCGCCGTGGAGCTGGCGCGGGCCGCCGCCGTCGAGATGGCCGGCACGGACGTCGGCGAGCACCTCGGCGTGCACCCGGAAGGGGAGCTGGCCGTCACCCACGCCTTCGCCGCCTCGCTGCCGGGCTACGTCGGCTGGTTCTGGGCCGTGACGGTGGTGCGCGCGCCGGACTCGGACCCGACGGTCGCCGAAGTCGTGCTGCTGCCGGGCGAGAAGTCGCTCCGCGCGCCGGAATGGGTCCCGTGGAGCGAGCGGCTGCAACCGGGTGACCTCAGCCCCGGCGACCTGCTGCCGACCGCGCCGGACGATCCCCGGCTGGCACCGGCCTACCTGCTCTCCGATGACCCCCAGGTCGAGGACGTGGCCTTCGAGCTAGGCCTGGGCCGGGTCCGGGTGCTGTCGCGGCTGGGCCGGCTGGACGCTGCCGAGCGCTGGCATGCCGGCTCCCACGGTCCGGACAGCCCGATGGCCAAGCAGGCGCCCGGCAACTGCGGGACCTGCGGGTTCTTCCTGCCGCTGGCCGGCTCGCTACGGGCCGGGTTCGGGGTGTGCGGCAACGAGATCACCGAGGCCGACGGCCAGGTGGTGTCGGTCGAGTTCGGTTGCGGCGCGCATTCCGAGGCCGCGGTCGAACAGGTCGCCGACGAGCCGGGTGAGATCTTCGAGGACGACCTGGTCGACCTCGAACCCCGCGAGACCGGGGACGCAGCCGAGGACGAACGCTCCACCGCCTCCGTCGATGACGCCCGACCCTCAGCCCAGCCAGCCGCCGATCTCGGCGAGCAAGGCCTGGTCGACGGCCAGCCGGCCGCCGTCGAGGGAGCCGACGGCAGCGATTCCGCGAACGCTGGAGAGGCTGAGCACCAGGCGGGCGTCCCGGACCTCGCTGAGCGAGACCGGTCCGAGCACGACCGGCCAGCCCCGGTCCAGGGCGGCGTCGAGCAACCGCCGCCGGGTGATCCCGGGCAGGACGTTCTCTCCTAACACCGGGGTCCGCAGCACGCCCGCCCGGCAGATCACCGCGAGGTTGCTCCGGCTGGTTTCCAGCACCAGTTCGCGGCCGTCCGGGCCCGGTCCGGTGAACAGCGGCCAGCTGCCCTCCGATTCCAGGCCGCTGAGCCATTCGCGGTCCGCCCACTTGTGCCGCCAGCTGCCCCGGCGACCGGGGTGGCGATGCAAGGCAACCGGAGCGTGCCCCTCCGCGGCCGGCGCCACCTCGATCTGCGCGTCCGGCAGGCCGGGTCCGAACCGCAGCCGCACCCGCTGCCGGCCGGTGCTGCCGGCCACCGCCTGGTGCAGTTGCCGGGGCAGGTCGGTGGGCAGCGGTAGCCGGTAGAGCTCCAGGCACGATGCCTGGAGCCTGGCCAGGTGGTCGGTGAGCGCGACGATCCGGCCGTCGACCGCCAGCATGGTCTCGATCACCCCGTCCTGGGATCGCACCACGGCCGGCGCCGGCAGCGGCCGGTCCTCGGACACCGCGGCGCCTCCGAGGGCCAGCAGCGGAGCCGCCTTGACCAGGCATTCCTGCCATTCCTGCATCGGCACCGAATCGGCGGTGATCCCGCCGCCGACGCCGAGTTCCATCCGGTCACCGACGATCTCGAAGGTGCGGATCGCGACGTTGAACTCCACCCGGCCGGCGCGAGGTCCGGCGCCGGGGTGGGCGGGATCGGGCTGCGCAGGAACGGCCTGGGTAGCGCCGAGACGGCCGGGCAGCGGGCTGAGATAGCCGATCGCGCCGGTGAACACCCCGCGGCTGGCGTCCTCCAGCTCCGCGATCAACTGCTGGGCGCGGATCTTCGGAGCCCCGGTGACCGATCCAGGTGGAAAGCAGGCCACCAGCAGGTCCGCATCGGTCGCGCTAGGGCTCAGCCGGCCGGTCACTTCGGAGACCAGGTGCCAGACGCCGGGTGCCGGGCGGACGCTGAGCAGGTGCGGGGCGCTGACGCTGCCGGGCAGGCAGACCCGGGACAGGTCGTTGCGCATCAGATCCACGATCATGATGTTCTCGGCGCGGTCCTTGGCCGACTGCCGCAGGTCGAGGGCCATCGCCCGGTCCGCGACCGCATCGGCCGCACCGACGGCACCGTCGGCATCGAGCGCACCGGCCTCCTCAACCGCACCGGCCTCCGCAACCGCACCGGCCTCCCCAACCGCACCGGCCTCCCCGACGGCGTTTCCGGTGGCGTCCGCGGCCGAGCCGAGCCGGCGCCGGGTGCCCTTGATCGGCGCGGTCCGTACCCGGTCGCCGTCCCGGTGCAGGAACAGCTCCGGCGAGAAGCTGACCACGGTCTTGGCCGGCGTCCGCACGAACGCGGCGTAGTCCGGCTCCAGCCGGGCCAGGCCGGCCGCGAACAGCTCGACCGGTGAACCGCTCACTCGGGCCTCGAACCGGGCGCAGATGTTGGCCTGGTACAGCTGGCCGGCCCGGATCGCGGCGATCGCCTGCTCCACAGCGGCCAGGTGCCGGTCGCGGGAGGTGCCGGTCAGGTCGCCGATCACCGGCGGTTCCGGCGGCGCCGTGTCGCGGGCGATCCGCTCGATCATCCCGGCCTGCTCGGCCAGCTCCCCGGCCGGCCTGCCGGCGATCGACTCCAGCCACCAGCCGCCGTCGACGTCCCGGCGCAGTACCTGCTCGAAGAAGCCGAACCAGGACGGGCCGGAGTAACTCCACCAGCCGAACCAGCCGCCGCCGACGGCACCCGGAGCGTTGCCGGTCACCTCGGCCGGCTCGCCGATCGAGCCGGGGTCGCCGACCTGCCGGACCGGGTTCCAGCAGATCACCGCAGCCCGGTCGGCCCAGCAGCCGGCCAGGCACACCAGCACCCGGGTGTCCAGTTCGCCGGAGCGGGAGAGGGTCCTCAGCAGGTCGCCCGGTGCCGCTTGCAGGCGCAGCCGGCGCACGACCAGCTCAGCCAACCCGGCCTTCATCGGAGTGCTTGCGCACCAGTGGCAGCGCCAGCAGGCCGAGCACCGTCCCGGCCAGCGCCGTCCACAGCCAGACCCGGTGCCCGTGCTCACCCAGCCAGCTCCACAACGGCAGCAGGACCAGGAAGGCCAGGCCGAACGCGGCGGTGCCGGCCAGTACCACCCGGCGGGCGTCCACGGCCATTCTCTGGGCGCCGGCAGCGGCGAGCGGCTCTGCCTCCGGGCCGGCCGAGCCGTCCCGGGCGACAATCGGTGCTCGGGGCTTGCCAGTCCTGCTCACAGTGGGCAGGCTACGCCACCGACCACGTCACTCGACCGTCCCGGAACACGTAATACCGTCGTCATCCGAGCCTGATACCAGGAGCAGCATGGCAACCGAGACCGCACCCGGCACCACCCGGCGCAGCACCGGACTGGACCGCTATTTCGCCATCACCGAACGCGGGTCGACCGTCGCCAGGGAGGTGCGGGGCGGCCTGGTGACCTTCGTGACGATGGTCTACATCGTGGTGCTGAACCCGCTGATCATCGGCACGGTCCAGGACGCCGACGGGAAGTTCCTCGGCGGTGGGCAGGCTCCGGCGCTCGGCGCGGTGGCCGCCGTGACCGCCCTGGTGGCCTGCGTGCTGACCATCGCGATGGGGCTGGTCGGGCGCTA
Source organism: Jatrophihabitans sp. (assembly GCF_036389215.1). Taxonomy (GTDB): domain Bacteria; phylum Actinomycetota; class Actinomycetes; order Mycobacteriales; family Jatrophihabitantaceae; genus Jatrophihabitans_A. Next base: position 19,470 of record NZ_DASVQG010000068.1, on the reverse strand, counting down.
TCCGTTCGCGCTGGCCACCGGGCTGGGGCTCAACGCCTTCGTGGCCTTCCAGGTGGCGACCCGGATGTCCTGGCCCGCCGCGATGGGCATGGTGGTGATCGAGGGCCTGATCATCACGGCGCTGGTGCTGACCGGCTTCCGGGTCGCGGTGTTCCGGGCCATCCCGGCCCAGCTCAAGAGCGCCATCGCCGTCGGGATCGGGCTGTTCATCGCGCTGATCGGGCTGGTCGACGCCGGTTTCGTCCGGCGCGGAGCGGGCACCCCGGTCGACATCGGCATCGGCGGGCACCTCAACGGCTGGCCGACCCTGGTGTTCGTCCTGGGCGTGCTGCTGATCGCCGTGCTGATGGCCCGCAAGGTCCGCGGCGCCATCCTGATCGGCATCCTGTTCTCCACCGTGCTGGCCGTGATCATCGAGGCGATCGGCAACCTGGGCCCGCAGGTCAACGCCAAGGGCGAGCTGGACAACCCCAAGGGCTGGGCGCTGAACGTGCCGTCGTTCGAGGGCAAGGACTTCGGCGCGCCGGACCTGAAGCTGCTCGGGGACTTCTCCCTGGGCGCCGGGTTCTCCGCGGTCGGCATCATCTCGGGCATCGTGATCGTGTTCTCGCTGGTGCTCAGCGACTTCTTCGACGTGATGGGCACCACCATCGGGCTGGCCCAGGAGGCCGACCTGCTCGACGAGGACGGCCAGCTGCCCAACATCCAGCAGGTGTTGCTGATCGACGGACTGGCGGCCGTAGCCGGTGGCGCCACCGGCGCGTCGTCGGCCACCACCTATGTCGAGTCGGCCGCCGGCATCGGCGACGGCGCGCGTACCGGCCTGGCCTCGGTCGTCACCGGACTGCTGTTCGGAATCACGGTGTTCCTCTCGCCGCTGGCGCAGTTCGTGCCGTCGGAGGCGGCGGCCCCGGCGCTCGTGGTGGTCGGCGTCCTGATGATGCGCCAGGTCCGCAACATCGACTTCTACACCCTCGAGCTCGCGCTGCCGGCGTTCCTCACCATCGTGCTGATGCCGTTCACCTACTCGATCACCAACGGGGTGGGCGCCGGCTTCGTCAGCTACGTGGTGCTGCAGGTGGCCGTCGGCAAGGCCCGGGTCGTGCATCCGCTGATGTGGGCGGTGGCGGCGTTCTTCGCCATCTACTTCGCGATCGAGCCGCTGAAGTCGGCATTCGGCATCAGCTGAGTGCACGCTCGGCGTAGCCACCGCTCTCATTCATTAGCTAGGCTAATAATCGTGAGTGACATGCCGCCGGACCACGCCGAACTTGCCTCGGCGCTGCGGCTGTCGCTGCTGCGCGCTGCCCGCCGGCTCCGCTCCCAGCGGGTGAACACCGCGGTCACGCTGTCCCAGCTTTCGGCGCTGTCCACCGTGGGCAAGTGCGGGCCGATGAGCGCCGGTGAGATCGCCGCGATCGAGCGGGTGCAGCCGCCGTCGATGACGAAGATCCTGGCGTCGCTGGAGAGTGCGGGCTGGGTGGAGCGCTCCTCCCAACCGGAGGACCGGCGGCAGTCGATCATCGCGATCACCCAGGCCGGACGTGAACTGCTGGCCGAGGAGACCCGGGCCCGGGACCAGTGGCTGGCCAAGCGGCTGGTCGAGTTCTCGGCAGAGGATCTCCGCAAGCTCGGTGAGGCGGTCGAAGTCCTGGACAGGCTGGGATCGGAGTGACGGCGTTAGAGGTTTCGGGCGCCGCCGCTGACGAGCCGGCCACCGACGAGGAGCCGGCCGCGGAAGAACTGGCTGGCGATGCCGCAGGCCAGGCCGCGGACGAGGAGGCCGCCGCGGAGGTCGGTCTCCCGCCGGTGGGTCCCGCTCCGGCGGGTGAGACCCCTCACCGGCCGGCGCGGAGCTGGCGGGACCCGTTGCGCTCGCTGGCGGTGCGCAACTACCGGCTGTACTTCTTCGGCCAGCTGATCTCGCTGACCGGAACCTGGGCTCAGTGGATCGCCCAGGACTGGCTGGTGCTGCAGCTGACCAACTCCGGCACGGTGCTGGGCATCGTCACGGCGCTGCAGTTCGGTCCGGCCCTGCTGCTCTCGCTCTACGGCGGTGCGCTGGCTGACCGCGGCGACAAGCGCAAGCTGATGCTCGCCACCCAGGCGGGGATGGGGATCGCCGCGCTGGTGCTGGGACTGCTCGATGTCAGCGGCGTGATCGCGCTCTGGCATGTCCTGGTGCTCGCCGCGATCGTCGGTGTGTTCTCGGCGCTGGACGGCCCGATCCGGCAAGCCTTCGTGGTGGAGATGGTCGGGCCTGCCGACCTGCCGAACGCGGTGGCGCTGAACTCCACCAGCTTCAACCTGGCCAGGATCGTCGGGCCCGCGATCGCTGGTCTGGTGATCTCGGCCTTCGGTACCAGCTGGGCGTTCCTCGGCAACGCCGTGTCGTCCCTCGCGGTGCTCGCCGGCCTGTCGCTGATGCGCTCGGCCGAGCTGTTCGTCAGCGACCCGGTGCAACGCCAGTCCGGGCAGTACCGGGCGGCGGTCCGCTACGTGAGCAGGCGCTCGGACCTGATCCTGCCGATGCTGCTGATGTTCATCGTCGGCACGTTCGGGATGAATTACCAGATCAGCATCGCCCTGGTCGCCAAGCAGGTGTTCCACCGCGGCGCTGACTCCTACGGGCTGCTGTCGACCATGCTGGCGATCGGCGCCACCCTCGGGGCGCTGGCTGCCACCACCCGGCGCACCCGGCCCACCCGGCTGTTCCTGATCGGCGCGGCGCTGGCCTTCAGCCTCGCCGAGCTGCTGGCCGGGCTGATGCCGAGCTTGGGCCTGACGGCGGTGGCGCTGATCCCGGCCGGTTTCACCATGATCACGATGGCCCAGTCGGCCAACGCGACGGTTCAGCTGGGCGTCGATCCGACCATGCGCGGCCGGGTGATGGGCCTCTACATCCTGTGCTTCATGGGCGGAACGCCGGTCGGTGCGCCGATCGTCGGCTGGACCGCCGAGGTGTTCGGCCCACGCTGGGGGATGCTCGGCGGCGGGCTGATCTGCCTGGTCGCAACCTTGCTGGTCGCCGGCTACCTGTCCCGGCACCGCCACGTCGGATCTGCCCAGCTGAGGGACCGGCTGCGGGTGCCGCGCCCGTTCCCCAGGTGACCGGCTTCCTCGAGTCACCGGCTTCTCAGGTGACCGGCTCCCTCAGATGAACGCCGTCACCCGGGCCCAGCTGATCTCCGACGCCACCGACCCCAGGCTGGACGACTTCCGGGATCTGATGCGGGCCGACCGGGAGCCCCAACGCGGCGTGATCATCGCCGAAGGCGTGAACGTGGTGCAGCGGCTGGCCCGCTCGCCCTACCGGATCCGGACCGTGGCCGGCGTGCCGGCCAGACTCGAGGCCTTGGCGCCGGTACTGGCCGGCCTCGACGCCGAGGTCTATGAGCTCGACAAGTGGGCGCTGTCGGACGTGGTCGGCTTCCGGGTGACCCGGGGCGTGCTGGCCTCGGCCGACCGGCCCCCGCCCGTGGCCGCCGGGTCACTGATCGCTGCCGGCAGCCGGTTCGTGGTGCTGGAGTCGATCAACGACTACGAGAACCTCGGAGCGGTGTTCCGCAACTGCGCGGCCTTCGGCGTCGATGCCGTGTTGCTGGACCCGCAGTGCGCCGACCCGCTGTACCGGCGCAGCGTCCGGGTGTCGATGGGTCACGTCTTCGGCGTCGGCTTCGCGGTGCTCGACCGGCCCTGGCCGGCGTCGCTGGACCTGCTGCGTGACGCCGGCGTGCGGTTGCTGGCGATGACGCCGCGACCCTCGGCCACCGCGCTGGCGCGGCTGGACCGCCCGGATCGCTGGGCGCTGCTGCTCGGCGCCGAAGGCCCGGGGCTCTCCGAGGCCGCGCTGGCCGCCGCCGACGAGTGGGTCCGGATCCCGATGGCGGACGGGGTCGACTCGCTCAATGTGGCGACGGCCGGCGCGGTGGCTCTGGCGCACCTGACCGGCTGAGGCGCCGGGATCAAGCGGACCCCCCGCCGAACGGCCACATTCCCGCTCCAGGCCGTCGTATTCCACACTTCGTATGGTTGCTGTTGAGCTGTGATCACCATCTGTTGACACCTGTGGGGCAGCCGAGTACGGCTATCAATGCCCATTCCTTCCCCTGGGGGTCCCGAAGTGCATTCTCGTCTGATCACGGCATCGGTGGCGGTCGCGGCAATGACCACCACCGCACTCGTCTCGACCGGCTCCTCCGCGGTAGCCAAATCGTCCCACCCGAGCTATTCCAAGGTGCCGGTGGCCACCGGCAGTGGCGGGGCGGTCGCCTCGGCCGAGTTCAACGCCAGCAAGGCCGGCATCGAGATCCTCAGATCCGGCGGCAACGCCATCGACGCCGCGGTGGCGGTGGCCAGCACGCTCGGGGTGACCGAGCCGTTCGTGGCCGGCCCGGGCGGCGGCGGGTTCATGATGATCTACCTGGCCAAGACGAAGCAGGTCATCACCATCGACGGCCGCGAGACATGTGCGGCGGCCTGCACGCCCAACCTGTTCATCGACCCGAGCACCGGCAAGCCGTACCCCTTCCAGGACGCCCGCATCTCGGGCCTGTCGGTCGGCGTGCCGGGCATGGTCGCCACCTGGGCCAAGGCGGTCGACCTGTACGGCAAGAAGAGCCTGAAGGCCGACCTGAAGCCGGCCATCTCGGTGGCCAAGCACGGCTTCACCGTCACCCGCGACTTCAACGAGCAGGAGCAGAAGGCGCTGACCGCCCTGCAGGCCTTCACCAGCAGCCGCGAGCTGTTCCTCAAGAACGGGCAGCCGCTGCCGGTCGGTTCCAAGTTCCGCAACCCCGACCTCGCCCGCACCTACCAGAAGCTGGGCAGCCACGGGGCCGACTACCTCTACGGGGGCAAGCTCGGTGCCGAGATCGCCCGTACGGTGCAGCACCCGCCGGTGTACTCCGGCAGCCCGGTCACCGTCCGGCCCGGCATCATGACGGCCCGCGACGTCGCCAACTACGTCGCCAAGCTGCGCACGCCGACCCATGTCAACTACCGCGGCCTGGACGTCTACGGGATGGCCCCGCCGTCCAGCGGTGGCATCACCACCGGCGAGGCGCTCAACATCCTGAGCCGCTGGAACCTGTCCACCGAACCGCGGGACGCGGCGCTGTTCCACTACCTGGAGGCGTCCCGGCTGGCCTTCGCCGACCGCAACGCCTACATCGGTGATGCCGACTACGAACCGGTGCCGCAGGCCGGCCTGCTGGACCCGGCGTACGCCGCCACCCGCAGCTGCCTGGTGGGCACCACCGCGCTGACCTCGCCGGCCGCGCCCGGCAAGCCGTTCCCGCCGTACACCGGCTGCTCGGCGCCCGCCGCCACCCAGAACCCGGTGCACGAGGGCACCCAGACCAACCACCTGGTGACCGCGGACAAGTGGGGCAACATCGTCAGCTACACCAACACCATCGAGCAGCTTGCCGGCAGCGGCATCACCGTGCCGAACCGTGGCTTCCTGCTGAACAACGAGATGACGGACTTCGACTTCGCCCCGTCGGCACCCGGCGTGTATGACCCCAACCTGCCGGCACCGGGCAAGCGGCCGCGCTCCAGCATGAACCCGACCATCGTGTTCAAGGACGGTGCGCCGTACTTCACCGTCGGTTCGCCGGGTGGCGCCACCATCATCACCACCGTGCTGCAGATCCTGGTGAACCGGATCGACTTCGGGATGAGCCTGCCGCAGGCGATCGCCGCGCCGCGGGCCAGCCAGCGCAACGGGGCGCTGACCGATGCCGAGCCGGCCTTCCTGGCCACCCCGGAGGCTGGTGCGCTGACGGCGAAGTACGGCGAGCAGTTCCGGGAGCAGACCGGGCCGGTGCTGCCCCGGGACAACTTCATCGGTAATGCCACCGGCATCCAGTTCCTGCCGGGCAACCGGTTCCAGGCCGCGGCGGAGCCCGTCCGGCTCGGTGGCGGAAGCGCGCTGGTCGTCAAGCCGTAACTAGCGCTCGGGACCGGCCGGCCCTCCCGGCTGGCCGGTCTGGCTAGACCGATGGCCGCTCCGGCTGGGGTCGTTCAGTCGCTGCGGCTCAGCCGAGGTACAGCTGGAACGCGTCGCTGATGGCCCTGGCCAGCGCCGGCTCCTGATCGTCGAACAGCAGCCCGATGGTTGCTCCGATCGCGTCCCGCCGAACGGTGGTGATGGTGTCGCAACTGACCACGCTGTCGTGGTCGAGACCGTTGCGGCTGCCGACCGGCACTTCGCTGGTCAGGCCGCGAATGGTGCTGGTGATCGGTGCGACCGTTACCCAGCTGAGCAGATGCAGTACCGCCGGCCTGGTAAGGATGAGGGCCGGTCGTGGCTTGTCGAGTCGCACCACCGCGATGGAGCGCATTCAGTCGAGCTTCGGATGGGGTAGGTCGTACACCACCTCGAGGTCGGGATACACCACGTCGGCATTGCGGGCCAGCCTGAGCAATGTTTCCTCCTCCCCGCGGTAGCGCTGAGCGCGCTCCAGGTAGGCGATGCTGCGCCGGACCGCGTCGGCGCGACTGGCGGCCCGGCCTTCGGCCACCTCACGATCCAGCGCCGCAAGTTCCTCCTCGTGGAGTCGGATGGCGATCTGGATGGTCATGGTTCGAGGATAGCGGCTCTGCATACCCATCGGTATGCACTCGCTCTTTCTTCCCAGCGCCACGGCCCCGTCCGGGGTGAGGGTGATCTCTGCCAGCGAACACGGCAGCGAAACAAACCTCCTCATGGTCGAGTTGAGTCAGTGTGGCTCAAGTTCTCTGAAGCCACCTGACAGTGAGGACGAAGATGGCTGAGACTTCTCCACTACCGATGCTGCCGCTGGACGACGTGGTGGTGTTGCCCGGGATGGTCGTCCCGGTTCCGATGACCGACTCCGAGGCGCGCGCCGCCGTCGAGGCCGCGCAGGCGGCCACCGGCGGCACCGGCCAGGACGGCGGCCAGGCGCAGGTGCTGCTGGTGCCGCGGCTGGACGGCAAGTACTCCGGCTTCGGCACCATCGGGGTGATCGAGCAGGTCGGCCGGCTACGCGGCGGCGAGCATGCCGCGGTGGTGCGGGGAATCCAACGGGCCAGGATCGGCACCGGCACCACCGGTCCCGGGGCGGCGCTGTGGGTGGAGGCCACCGAGCTGAGCGCCCCGGCCGGCGATCCGCGCGAGCTCGCCGAGCTGGCGCGGGAGTACAAGTCGATCGCGACGACCATCCTGCAGCAGCGGGGCGCCTTCCAGTTCATCGACACTGTGCAGTCGATGACCGACCCGGCGGCCCTGGCCGACCTGGCCGGTTACGCCGGCTACCTGGGCAACGAGCAGAAGGTCTGGCTGCTGGAAACCGCGGACGTGACCGAGCGGCTGCGCAAGCTGGTCGCCTGGAGCCGTGAGCACCTGGCCGAGCTGGACGTCGCGGAGACCATCCGCAAGGACGTCCAGGAGGGCATGGACAAGCAGCAGCGCGAGTTCCTGCTGCGCCAGCAGCTGGCCGCCGTCCGCAAGGAGCTGGCCGAGCTGAACGGCACTCCAGCCTCGGAGGAGCAGGACTACCGGGCCCGGGTGGAGGCGGCCGACCTGCCCGAGAAGGTGCGGACGGCCGCGCTGGCCGAGGTGGACAAGCTGGAGCGGACCTCCGACCAGTCCCCTGAGGTGGGCTGGATCCGCACCTGGCTGGACACCGTCCTGGAGCTGCCGTGGAACACCCGCACCGAGGACGCCTACCAGATCGCCGAGGCACGCGCGGTGCTGGATGCCGACCACGCGGGCCTGGACGACGTCAAGGAGCGGATCATCGAGTACCTGGCGGTGCGCCGGCGGCGCGCGGACCGGGGGCTCGGCGTGATCGGCGGCCGCCGTAGCGGCGCGGTGCTGGCGCTGGTCGGCCCGCCCGGCGTCGGCAAGACCTCGCTCGGTGAGTCGGTGGCCCGGGCGATGGGCCGCAACTTCGTCCGGGTCGCCCTCGGCGGGGTGCGTGACGAGGCCGAGATCCGCGGTCACCGCCGGACCTATGTCGGCGCGCTGCCGGGCCGGATCGTCCGGGCGATCAAGGAATCCGGCTCGATGAACCCGGTGGTGCTGCTGGACGAGATCGACAAGCTCGGCGCGGACTACCGCGGTGACCCCACCGCGGCGCTGCTCGAGGTGCTGGACCCGGCGCAGAACCACACCTTCCGCGACCACTACCTCGAGGTCGAGCTGGACCTGTCCGACGTGCTGTTCCTGGCAACCGCGAACGTGCTGGACTCGATCCCCGGCCCGTTGCTGGACCGGATGGAGCTGGTGCAGCTGGACGGCTACACCGAAGCGGAGAAGGTCACCATCGCTCGGGACCACCTGCTGCCCCGGCAGCTGGAGCGGGCCGGCCTGACGCCGGCCGAGGTGAGCTTCACCGACGAGGCGCTGAGCCGGCTGGCCGGCGAGTACAGCCGGGAGGCCGGGGTGCGTGACCTGGAGCGGATGATCGCCCGGGTGCTGCGCAAGATCACCGCGCGGGCCGCGCTGGGCGAGGCTTCCGAGGGCGCGGGCTCCGCCGAAGCCGTGACGGTGGGTCCGGAGGATCTGCGCGACTACCTCGGACGGCCCCGGCACACTCCGGAGACCGCCGAGCGGACGGCGGTGCCCGGCGTCGCGACGGGCCTGGCGGTGACCGGAGCCGGTGGTGACGTGCTGTTCGTGGAAGCCTCGCTGGCCGACGCCGAGACCGGCCCGACCGAGCTGCGGCTCACCGGGCAGCTGGGCGACGTGATGAAGGAGTCGGCGCAGATCGCGCTGTCCTACCTGCGCTCGCACGGGGCCGAGCTGCGGCTGCCGGTGTCCGAGCTCGCCAACCGCGGGGTGCACATCCACTTCCCGGCCGGCGCGGTACCCAAGGACGGCCCGAGCGCCGGCATCACCCTGACCACGGCGCTGGCCTCGCTGCTGTCGGGCCGGCTGGTCCGCTCCGACGTGGCCATGACCGGTGAGGTCTCACTGACCGGGCGGGTGCTGCCGATCGGCGGGCTGAAGCAGAAGTTGCTGGCCGCCCACCGGGCGGGCATCACCACCGTGCTCATCCCGAGCCGGAACGAGCCGGACCTGGACGAGGTGCCTGCCGAGGTGCGGGAGGCGCTCACCGTGCACCCGGTCAGCGACGTGCGCGAGGTGCTGGAACTGGCGCTGGAGCCGGTCGGCGGGGCGGTCAGCGAGCACGCCGCCGCCTGATCCTCAGGCTCCGGTAGCCGCAGCCAGCAGCTGGTTGTGGACGGCCACGACCGGCGCCTCCACGTTGCACAGCACCGCGACGGACAGGTCCGCCGCGGGCAGCCGCTGCGCGATCGCGGCCACGCCCGGGTCACCGCCGGCGTGCCCGAAGCACCCGCCTGACAGGTACACGCCGTAGCCGTACTCGGCCCTCGGCCCGACGGTCGCGCGCGCCGTCAGCATCTCGTCCCGCAGCGCCGTCCCGAACAGCGAGCCGTCGTCGTAGGCGCGGAGGAACCGGTCGAGATCCGCTGCGGTCGAGTACGCCCCGCCGTCCCCGCCGCCGACGACCGGTATGGCGTGCGCGTTGGTGCGCCACGGCTCGTCGCGGGAGGCCCGCTCCAGGTATCCGACCGCGATGTCCGGCCGTGCCTCGTCGGAGCGGAAGTAACCGCTCGCGGTCATGCCCGCAGGTCCGAGCACCCGCTCGCCGACGGCCTCGGCGAACGGCTGCCCGGCCAGCTCCTCGACGATCAGCGCGAGGACGATGAAGCCGGCGTTCGAGTACTGCCAGGGGCCGCCCGGCGGCCGGTAGGGCTCGAGGTCGCCGAACAGCGGCAGGAAGTCCGCCGGCCGCAGCATCCCGGCCACCGGCCGGTCTGCCCACAACGCGCCGTAGTCGAAGTCCTCGTCCTCCTCCTCGGCGTAGTCGGCGATGCCCGAGGTGTGGGTGAGCAGGTGGTGCACGGTCACGTCCGGTTGCAGCGTGGCCGGCCGGCGGTCCGCAGGCAGCACAGACACCACGGGCGTGTCGAACGCGACCCGTCCGTCCCGGACCAGCGTGGCGACGGCCGCCGCGGTGAACATCTTCGACACCGACGCAAGCGCGAACCGGGTCCGCGGGGTGATCGGCGCCGAGTCCGACCTGTTCGCCAGGCCGTAGCAGCCCTCGAACTCGACGATCCCCCCGCGGCGGACCGCGGCAATGCCGGAGAAGTCCCGCTCCTCGACCCAGGAACGGAGCTGGGCGTCCACCAGATCGAAGGCGTTGGTCATGACCAGACTGTCCCGCGCCGGTCAACCGGATTGCGCGCTCAGAGAGGACGCCGTGCCGGCTGCCGCCCGCGATACCGGCGCCCGGCAGCAGGCGCCGAGTCGCCAGGCGCGCCGATCTAGCCGGTGCTCCACCAGTGCCCGCTAGACCAGCGAGTCCAGCCAGGCGGTGTGCAGCGCGGCGTACTGGCCGTCCACGGTGGCGATGAGGTCCGCCGGGGTGCCGTCCTCGATGACCCGGCCGGCGTCGAGCACCAGCACCCGGTCGGCGATCGCCACGGTCGAGAGCCGGTGCGCGATGATCAGCGCGGTGCGCCCGTGCAGCACCGTGCGCAGCGCTCGCTGCACCGCCCGCTCGGTCGGGATGTCGAGGCTGGAGGTGGCCTCGTCCAGGATCAGCACCGCGGGGTCGGCCAGGAAGGCCCGGGCGAAGGCGATCAGCTGCCGCTGCCCCGCCGACAGCCGGCCACCGCGCTTGCGGACATCGGTGTCGAAGCCGGCCGGCAGCCGCCGGATGAACTCCTCGGCTCCGACTGCCCGGGCCGCCTGCTCGATCTCGGCCCGGGTGGCGCCCGGTCGTCCGAAGGCGATGTTGTCGGCGACCGAACCTGAGAACAGGAAGCCGTCCTGGGTGATCATGACGACCGCGGTGTGCAGGTCGAGATCGGACAGCTCGTTCAGCGCGACGCCGTCCAGCCGCACCTGGCCCTCGGTGGGGTCATAGAACCGGCTGATCAGCTTGGCGATGGTGGTCTTGCCGGCGCCGGTGGCACCGACCAGGGCCACCGTCTGGCCGCTCTGGATGCACAGGTCGAGCTCGTGCAGCACCGTGACGGGACGCTCGGCCTTCAGGTCGTAGCTGAACTCCACCGAGTCGAAGCGGATCTCACCGGCGGTGGGATGCGGCAACGGCACCGGATGCGCGGGTGCGGGCACCGACGGCTCCTCGTCCAGCACCAGCGCCAGCTTCTCCAGCGCGGCGGTCGCCGACTGCAGCGAGTTGTAGAAGATCGCCACGTCCTCCATCGGACCGTAGAACTCCCGCAGATACAGCAGGAAGGCGGTCAGCACACCGAGCGCCAGGCCACCCTCGGCGACCCGGTAACCGCCGATGAACAGCACCGTCACGGTCGCGATGTTGCCGATCAGGGTCACGCCCGGGATGAAGATCGCGTGCAGGTCGAACACCTTGCGGTTGGCATCGCGATAGTCGTTGTTCAGGACCTCGAAGATGGCGTCGTTGCGGGGCTCGCGCCGGAACGCCTGCACCGCTCGGATGCCGTTCAGGGTCTCGACGAACTGCACGATCAGCAGCGCCACGCTCTCGCGAGTGCGGCGGAAGGCCACCGTGGAGTGGGCCGAGAACCAGCGGAACAGCAGGAACAGCGGGATCAGGGCGATCAGGGCGATCAGGGCCAGCCAGGGGTCGAGCACCAGCATCACGACCGAGATCACCACGATGTTGAGCACCGAGAGCAGCAGGCCGTCCAGGCTGGAGTCCAGCAGCTCGCGCAGGGTGTCGATGTCCGAGGTCAGCCGGCTGATCACCCGGCCCGAGGTGAACCGCTCGTGCCAGGAGACGCTCAGCCGCTGGGTGTGGTCGAAGACCCGGCGGCGCAGGTCAAAGAGGACCGCCTGGCCCACGATGCCGGTGCGGCGCAGGAACACCCACTGCAGCCCGCCGGCGACGGTGGCAGCCGTCACCAGCGCCAAGGTCAGCTGCATCAGGGTCCGGTAGTTGCCGTCCAGGGCATCGGGTAGGCCGTGGTCGATGGCCATTCCGATGAGCAGCGGGGCCGCCATCGTGGTGATGACCTGGCCGACCACCAGGGCCAGCAGGATGATGACCTGGCGCCGGTAGGGCCGGATCAGCTCGAACAGCAGCCGCCGGGCCTCCGGGTCCAGACGCGGCCGGCCCTCCGCGACCACGGCCTGCTCGTCCTCGGACTCCTTGCGGTCATAGCGGCCGCGCCATTGCACGACCGGCACCGCCGGTGCCTGCCCGTCCGGGTCGTCGGGCCGCTCGGTGGCCGGGGTGCCGGACAGCCCGGTGCTCATACCGACACCTCCTGGGCATCCTGGGACGCGTCCTGGGACAGCAGGTTCCGGTAGGAGCTGTTGGTCGCCATCAGCTCGCTGTGGGTGCCGACGGCGGTGATCCGGCCGCCGTCCAGCAGCGCCACCCGGTCGGCGAGCAGCACCGTCGAGGCGCGGTGCGCCACCACCAGGGCGGTGGTCGCGCCCAGCACCCGGCGCAGCGCCTTCTCCACCTGGGACTCGGTGTGGACGTCCAGCGCCGACAGCGGGTCGTCGAGCACCAGCACCCGAGGCCGGCCGATCACCGCCCGGGCCAGCGCCAGCCGTTGGCGCTGACCGCCCGACAGGGACAGGCCCTGCTCGCCCACCCGGGTCTCCAGGGCGTAGGGCAGCTCGTGCACGAAGCCGGCCTGGGCGATCTCGATCGCCTCGGCAACCTCCTCATCGGTGGCCTCGGGGCGACCCAGGGTGAGGTTCTCCCGAACGCTGGCCGAGAACAGGGTGGCGTCCTCGAAGGCCGTGCTGACGGTCCGGCGCAACTCCTCCAGGCTCAGCTGGTTCACCGGCACGCCGTCGATCTTGACCGCGCCGCCGGTGACGTCGTGCAGCCGGCCGACCAGCGAGGTGAGCACAGTCTTGCCCGAGCCGGTGGCACCGACCAGGGCCATCGTCTCGCCCGGTGCGATGTCGAGGTTCAGCCCGTGCAGGGTGTCTTCGGCCGCACCCGGAAACCGGAAACAAACGTCGCTGAACTGCAACCGGGCCGGCTGGTTCCACGGCCCGGCAAGGCGTACCGGCGACGGTGGATCGGTGATGTCGCTGGCGGTGTCGAAGACCTCGAACAGCCGAGCGGTCGCCGCCACGGTCTCCTCGGTGCCCGCGATCAGCCAGCCCATCGCCATCAGTGGCCAGTTCAGCCGCAGCTGCAGGGTGATGAACGCGACCAGGTCGCCCTGGCTCAGCGAGCCGTTCGCGACCGCCAGCACCCCGAAGCAGGTCACACCGGCCAGCACCAGCTGCGGGTAGGTGCCGATGATCGTCCACAGGGTGGCCAGCGTCCGGTTCTTTCCCAACTCGGCCTCGCGCAGCCGGGTGGCATCGCCGGTGAAGTTCTGCAGCAGCTGACCACGCCGGCCGAAGGACTTCACCACCCGGATTCCCAGCACCGACTCCTCGACGCCGGTGGCCAGGTCACCGGTCAGGTCCTGCGCCCGACGCGCCTCGATGTTGTAGCGGCGCTCGAAGTACCGGGTGACCACAGCCAGCGGCAGCATCACCACGCAGACGGCCAGTCCCAGCACGGTGTGCAGCCGGATCAGCATGGCCAGCACGACGACGATGACGGCCAGGTTGGCCACCACGAAGACGGCCATGAAGCCGACGAACCGGCGCAGCATGCTCAGGTCACTGGTCACCCGCGACAGCAGCTGACCCGAGGACCAGCGGTCGTGAAAGCTGACCGGCAAGCGCTGCAGGTGCTGGTAGAAGTCCCGCCGCAGGTCGGTCTCGATGGCCAGCGACGAGATGTTCATCGCCCACCGGCGGATGCCGAACAGCACCGCCTCGAGGACGCCGAACAGCAACGCCAGGCCGATCAGGGGATACATCCCGGAGGTCTCGTGCCGGGCGATCGGCCCGTCGATGAGGGCGGCGGTGATGATCGGGAGCACCGACTGGACGACCATGGCCAGCGTGGCGACCACCAGCATGAAAATCAGGTAACCGCGATAGGGACGCAGCCAGGGCCACAGGCGCAGCAGGTCGCGCACGGAGGCGTGCGCCCCGGCATGGGAGCCGGCCGCTGATGCGTCGTCCGCCCCGAGTGCCACGGTGATTCACCCTACGACGGCGCACCGACAACGGGCCAATGGTTTTAGGCGCTGTTCATGGCCGCAGGTCGTGGTCTTCGTCTCGTTGGCCGGCCGGCTGAGCTGGTTCGTTCCCGGCGGCCGGCTCGGTTCAGTCCGACTTGTGCCGGACGCCGAGCAGGATGTCGTCCCAGGACGGCATCCGCGGCTTCTCGCCGGACCGCCGGCCTCGCCTGCTCTGCAGGTCCCCCGGCGCGGCTACCTCCTCCGGTCGACCGGCGGCAGCGTCGGTGGCCCGGTCCGCACTGCTGGCCGAGCCGACCTCGGGGGCCGGGTCCGCCGACTCGACACCGGCAACCTCGACACCGGCAACGTCGACGACCTCGACCGCCAGCTCCGGGCTCCGGAAATCGAGCATCTCCGAGTCACCCCGCTCGGCGGCGGCACCACCGGCCGCGGCGATCTCCGGTTGTGCGAGCGCCGCCGGGTCCGAACGCGCGCCGGCATCATCCGCCGATTGCTGAGCCCGGTGCCGCGACGAGTTGCCGGGCGGCTGCGGGGCTCCCCGCCCACCGGCGGTGCCCATCTCGAAGGGCAGCGGCGGTTCGTGCCAGGGCTGCTGTTCGAAGGCGTTCTGGTCGAACAGCTCGTCGTCGGTGTCGATCGGGACCGGCCGGGTATGCGCCTTCTGCCGGCGCGAGGGCGGCCGGACTGCCGGGCTGGTCTCCTGCGGCCGCGGCGCATCCACCCGGTTGGGGTTCGGTACCGCGGTCAGCCGGGGCGGGGGCGGGGCCTCCCAGTCCGGCGCCCAGTCCCCGGCGGGTGCCTCGGCGACCGGTTCGGGAGCCGGGGGCGGTGCCGGTGGCAGCAGCGCCTGCACCGGCCGGTCGGACAGCAGGTCGGCGGCGATGTCGTCCAGGGCGGACACGGTGCGGTTGAGCAGGGCGAAGGAGAACTTCGCCAGCACCGTGCGCTGGTGCGAGCTGAATTCGGAGGTGACCGTCCAGCCGCCGTCCTCGCGCCGGTAGGCATCCCAGCGCACCGTCGCCGGGTCCACTCCGTGACGCGTCAGCCGGCTGTCGAGCAGTTCACCGAAGGGCACCAGCAGGCCGTCACCGCCTCGCCTGGCCCGGGCCCGGCGGGCCTCGTCGGTGACCCGGACCCGTTCCTGCAGCACCGGATAGGCAAAACGCATCACCCGATCCAGCGGGATGCCGGCCTCGTCGGCGACCGCCTGAGCCGTCTCGCCGGCGCGCACCCGCACCTGGATCTCGCGCGGCGTGGGGACCGGAGCGCTGCCCTCGGGCCGCGGCTCGCCCGGCCCGATCGACGAAGCCGGCTCTGTGGCCAGGTTGCGCAGCCGGTCGTCCAGGGACAGCTCGAAACGCTCACCCTCCAGGCTGCCGGGGTCGACGGCCTCCACGACCACGGACGTGCCGTCCTCACAGGGACCGACCAGACGGAGCAATCGCATGCACGCGACGATACGGTGACCCGCCGACGAACGTGACTGTCCACGCCGTGGTTACTCCCAAGAGAACCCGCGCACCGGCCAGCTCAGCCCAGCCGCGGCACCAGCCAGTCGATGCAGGACGTCAGGGCCGAGATGTCGTCGGGGTCCACGGCGGGGTACATCCCGATCCGCAGCTGGTTGCGGGCCAGCCCGCGGTAGGGCTCGGTGTCGAGGATGCCGTTGGCGCGCAGGGCCTTCGCCAGCCGGCCGGCGTCGATCTCGGCAGCGAAGTCGATGGTTGCCACCACCGGGCTGCGCACCGCCGGGTCAGCCACGAACGGGCCGGCGAAGGGCGACTTCTCGGCCCACGAGTACAGCCGGGCCGCGGACTCGGCGCTGCGGCCGGTGCTGTAGGCCAGCCCGCCGCGCTGCAGCATGTCCTCGATCTGGTGGGCCAGCAGCCACAGGGTGGCGATCGCCGGGGTGTTGTAGGTCTGGTCCTTGGCGCTGTTGTCGATGGCGGTGAGCAGATCCAGCGACGGCGGGATCCACCGGCCCGAGCCGTGCAGCTCGGCGGCCCGCTCCAGCGCGACGGGGGAGAAGAAGGCGATCCACAAGCCGCCCTCACCGGCGAAGCCCTTCTGCGGCGCGAAGTAGTAGACGTCGGTCTGGGTGACGTCGACCGGCAGCCCGGCGGCCGCCGAGGTGGCGTCGACCAGGTGCAGCGCCGCCTCCGCGCCGGCCACCCGGCGGACGTCGAGCATCACCCCGGTCGAGGTCTCGTTCTGCGGCCAGGCGTAGGTGTCGATCCCGTCCTCGTACTCGGGGTACGCCGCCGAGCCGGGCGCCGCCGTGCGCAGGCTGGGCTCGGACAGGAACGGCGCGCCGTGGGTGACGGCGGCGAACTTGGCCGAGAACTCCCCGATGCTGACGTGCTGGCTGCGCTGCCGGACGAGGGAGAAGGCCGCCGCGTCCCAGAAGGTGGTCGAGCCGCCGTTGCCCAGCACCACCTGGTAGCCGGCCGGCAGCCGGAACAGGCTGCCCAGCCCGAACCGGATGCGGCCGATCAGCGACTTCACCGGCGGCTGGCGGTGCGAGGTGCCGAGCACCCGGCCGGCCCGCTCGCCGAAGCGGCGCAGGGTGTCGGCCGGCACCTTGGACGGTCCCGAGCCGAACCGGCCGTCCCGGGGCAACAGCTCGGTAGGGATCACCGGGTAGGGCTCGGGGTGGCTCACCGGTCCAGTATCCCAGCCGGGAAACGTCCTTCTCGGTACCCGTGGGTTAGCCTGTCGTGATCGACCCAGAGCATGAGGTACAGCCCATGACCGGTCCGCACATGTACGTCTCGGTGTCGCGCCTGCGGGTGGCGGTCGATCGCTCCGATGAGCTGATCGCCGCCTTCACCCAGCGTGCGGGCTTGGTCGAGCATCACGACGGCTTCATCGATCTGCAGGTCTGGCGTTCTGACCGTGACCCCGCTGAGGTGCTGATGGTCAGCAGGTGGCGTGACCGGGACAGCTTCACGGCGTATATGAGAAGCGAAGACCACCGGGTGTCACACGGGCGGATGGATCCAGGTCTGAAGAAGGCGATCAAGCTCGAGCGGCTCGAGCACCTGCACCAGACCTATGAGGTCGTTGCCCAGTGAGTGCCCGACCGTTACTGCCGCCCAGCGGCGGCGACGCCGCACCCGTGTCAGCCACCCTCGCCGATGGCCAGGCGCTGGATCTCGTGGTGCTGGCCACCCAGATCTGCCACCGCTACCGCGAGGAGTTTCCTGACGAGGCGGAGCGCTACGGGGAGGCTGGCAACGCCTGGTGCGTCCACGACAACCAGCACCTGCTGAACTGGGCCGTCGCGGCGGTCAACGACGACAGCGACATGAGAAATGACGTCGGGTGGTTGGCCAGCGTGCTGGAGTCACGTGGTTTTCCGATCGAGCGGTTGGCGCGAAACCTTGACCTGGCCGCCGGTATCGCCGGCGATCACCTGGCTGGACCAGGCAGTGCCCGGGTATCGGGTGTTCTCAGGGACGCAGCCGAATTCATCAGGTCCTACGGAAGCTTTCGCGACTGGGTCCTGGTGACCTGAACCGGGCTGCTGACCGGTGAGGTGCAGCGGATGAAGGATGCCAGCCTGAGCTCGACCGGCACTCGCACGTCGGCAAGGAGCTGTGGAGCCTGCCAGGCGGTGCGGTAGGCGTTCAGCGTGGCCTCCCAGGCGTCGTCACGGCAGGTGGCCGTCCGCAAGGCGTAGGCGAAGATGGTGGCCGAGGTCGCGTCGTACAGTTCCGTCAGGGCGACTGGGTCACCGGCCTGCAGCCGGGTGACGATCGTGGCGTGCCAGTGTCGCGACCGGGACTCGCTCGACCGGGACTCGATCGACCGGTCCTCGCTCGACCGGTCCTCGATCGACCGGGACTCGCTCGACCGGTCCTCGATCGACCGGGACTCGCTCGACCGCGCTTGCATCGACCGCGCTTGCATCGACCGCGCTTGCATCGACGGGTCGGTCAAGGCCGCGGAGCGTGGGGCGGCGGCAATGGCCGCGGGCTGGGCCGGCGAACTGCTGTTCCGGTCCCGTTCCGGGGGCTGGCCGGGGGCCGCGGCAGCCGGGTGACGCCGACAGGCAGCTCGATCGTTCCGGTGTCGATGACCTCCGATGCGATGTCGCGAAGCTTGCGGTGACCGTGCTGGCTGGCTTCACGCAGCACGTCGAAAGCGCGGTCGCTGGTCAGCTTGCGGCTGGCCATGAGTATTCCGATGGCGGTCCCGATCTGCCGATTGGTGGTCAAGGCGATGCGCAGGTGGTCGGCTTGGGCCTGCTGGGCCGTCACGATGTCGATGAGGCGCTCCCGCTCGATGACCGCCACCGCGCGCTCGACGACGAGCCGGGCCAGCAAAGCGTGGCTGGGGCCCGGGCTGGCCGTGTGGAAGTTCAGCGTCAGAACACCCTGGTAGTCGAGGAGGCCTTCGGCGCTCAGGCCGGCTATCGGCGTCAGCACCGCGTTGTGGCTGATCACCTGCCTGCCCGCCATCGCCTCCCTGACGAGGGCGGAATCCTCCAGGTCGGCTTGATTCCAGGGCCATTTGGTCTGGTATGCCTGCTGATCGGCGGTAAGAACGGTGGCGGTGGCGGCATCGCACAGCAGCGGCACGCACAGCCGGGTGACGCTGGTGAACACGACTGCGGGTTCAGCGGAAGCCACCAACCCGTCCAGGGCCCGGAGGATCGGTTCCAGCTCCGATCCCGCATCGGCGGCCGGGCGGTGCTCGAGGTAGGGCGCGGCTTGGGTGCTCATAGGAAGTCTCCGACTTGTGGTCCGGTCCGATGCCAGCGGACACCGTGCCGTGCGAACGCTCACCAGGGACTTCCTGCTGAGCCCGCTTGAATACTCCCCCGAGATGGTGGCTGCAAGCCGGTCTCAAACTATGCATCGCGGTTCTTGTGCGAGTGCTCCCTTGTCGCGGCGGCCGCACGCTCAGAAGGATGGACAGGCCAACCGCTGAAAGGTTTCCCGTGCCCTGTCTGCCCGCTGTGCTGCCGCCCGACGGCCGCTGCGACGAGGCGCCGTAGATGGATCGTCAGCAATCCCAGCGGGGCGCGAGCGCCGGCCTGAACGATCTCTGCGCAGAGTTCGCCGTCCGGTTCCTGTCGGCGGCCCTGCTCGATGACCCGACAGCGATGCGCGTGCACCTGGAGCAGGCCACCGAAGCATGTGGTTTGGGCGACTGCCTGGATGACGTGCTGCTGCCGGGGATGCGCGCCATCGGCGCGCTGTGGCGGAGCGGGCAGTGCAGTATTGAGACCGAGCGGCTCGCCACCGAATGCGCCCGGGCATGGCTGCAGAGTCATGAGGTCCTGGTGCCCGCACCTCATCGAGGGCCGCCCGTCGTGCTGGCGTGCGGGCCGACCGACCGGCACAGCCTCGGCCTGGAAGCGCTGGGCATCCTGCTCCGCTACGA
>NZ_DASVQG010000067.1:0-28259 GCF_036389215.1 Jatrophihabitans sp. | reverse complement strand
ACTGCAGATCCGCCCGCCGCGTTGATGATGTCTGACTCATGGCTGGCCCGAACCAGGATTCCTGACCAATGCTGGCCGAACCGGAACAACCCCAGCACGCTGCGAGCCGACGCTGGCATCGACGAGCCGGCCTGCCGGATCTCGATGCGGGCAGGCTCCACCGCCTGTTGCGCGATCCAGACCTTCGATAGCTCCGATTCGAGCAGCCGCGCCAGTTCGTCCTGGGCGACGGCGCGTCCGGAGATCACGCCATGGCCGCCGAAGTCGCAGGCCGACTTGAAGAACAGGTCGGCTCGGGATGCGAGCAGCGCGGCCCGGTTGTCAGCCGAGACGACGACGGTGGGCGGGATAACCGTGGCGATCGCGGCCCGACTCGGCTCGTCTAACAGAAAGTCGTACTGGGGATCCTGCAGGATGGCCATCCACACCTTGCTGCCTAGCAGCTCACAGGAGAAGTCGGTGACCACCGCGCCCGCCCGCTCGAACAAATGGGAAACGAAGTCGAGGTCGGCCATGGCATCCTCAGCCATGAACACCCGGTAGACCAGCGTCCGCGAGTCGATGGCGTCAAGACCGTCCTTCTCGGTGGCGATTGACACCCGGATACCAGGAAGCCTGGCTTCCAGGACGCGACGCATCCATTCCAGGTCATACATGCCGTAACCGTCCCAGCTGCTCCAGTCGAGTAGGCAAATCCGGTCTGCGCCTGAGTCAGCGAGCATCGGGCCCAGCATCGTCGCTAGATCCTCGTATGGTGTCGGCTGGGGATCGACCCCCGCGGCGACCTCTTCCAGGCGCCGAAGTTCGGCCGCCTCGGCGATACCGACGCTGGAATCGATGTTCAGCTCACAAATCCACACCGTCCCGTCGGCAGCCTGAACCGCGTCTATCCGCATGATCGGTTGGCAGTCCAGCCAGGGATCGCGCAGGACCGAGATCCAGGGAGTGAGCTCGGCGGGCACACCGCACAGTCGGAGTACCTCGCCCGGCCCGCGGGTGTCGAGCAGGTGCGCCAGAATTTTGCGCTGGGCCGCCAGGATGAGCGGTACAGCAGCACGGAGCCGGTCCAGGCCAGCCGATTCTAGCCGCGTTGACTCGGCCAGCGGCCGCACCTTGCTACCCCCGTAGACTGCGCAGAACGCCAAGAAGCGCTCGGCCGCCCAAGTGTCGGTATCAGGCACAGTCGCCTCCGATCACCAGCACCGGCGTCTCGCGACCACCGTTGCCCACGTTGAAAATCTGTTCGGTGTGCGAGCGCCCCACCATTCCGGCGAAGTCTTCACCGAAGAAGAACACGTCGACACCGAAGTATTCGACGACGTCGATGATCTGACGATCAGCCGTGACGTGCTTGGAAGGACGTGATGGCAGGTCACACATCAACTGCGCGACGCCGTGGTGCTGTCGGGTGGTTTCGATCGCCCTCGCCCATTCGCCGACGGTGCTGCGGCCGCCGATGAAGATCCCGCTGCCTCGGGTAAGCGAATCCGCCTTGAGCACGAATGATTGGCGGGCACGACCGGGCAGGCTGCTGGAACCGTCGCCGTCCTGAACGAGATCCTGCAACAAGCGGGTGTAAGGCACGTATTCGGAGATGACTGCTGCCTCGTCGTCGGTCAGGCGCAGGTGCCGGTTCCAGTTCGGATCCGACAGCAGAACCAGTGACCGCTTCGCTTCAGTCAAATAGAGCGAACCGAGAGAGTTGAGAAATTCGACGCTCGTGCTGCGCGCAGCGGCGACCCAATTGGCTACTGCCGCATCCTCGGGATTGATTTGTAACTGGTCGAGCTTATTGTGGATAAGTGACAATTTGACGCCTCGGAGGTGAATTTCTTCACCAACCACCCGAAGTTCAGTGATATCGCCAAGGAGGAGCTCCCCTGCGGACAACTGGCCGGACGCTCGAAGCGCGGCATGGCACCGACGCAGTGATTCCAGCTCGTTAGTATAGTCGCCCTGGTAATTTAGGATGGCGATATTCGGCGCCGTCGGGTCAATCTCTTCGGCCCGTCGAGCCATGAAAGTGACGAAACCGGTGGGGTCGTCAACTGCGAATTCAGAAATCGACTGGTTCTCGACTGCTCCCGCCACATCGCTGTTCAGCCATGCTGTCCGCACTCGCGAGCAGTGAATCGTGCCGCCCGGGCAAGCGGTGTTGGTTTCGATGAAGCTCCACCCGCCGGAGTCGGCACGGACCGCGTCGTATCTCATCAACTGGATGGCGTCGTGGGTGCGCCGCTCGGACGCGATCAGGTTCCACCACGTGAAGTAGGGGGTGAAGAACCGGTGCATCGGGCCGTCCAGTTGGCCGGTTACGTGCTCGGTGATGAATTGGTTGATGCTGCGGTTCAGCACTCTGCGGAGCACCGCGCCTGCAGTCGCGGCCCGTTCGGTCTCCGCACTCGTCACCAACGTAGGGTTCAGGGATACCGCTAATTCGTTACCCTCGAACGAAATTCCGTGAGTTGCCAGCTCTGTGGCGATGGAACTAGCCGAAGAAATGAGCCGATCCGATGTCTGGTACTCAGCCAAGTCTTCTCTGAGCGCGCTCAGCGCGTTCTTGGTCAGTGAAATATTCGACAAAACCTTTATGATTTGCGCCCTTCATACTTCGCCTCCTTACCGCGAACGTCAGGAGATTTGAGACGCTCCTCAAGGATCTGGTGCATTAAAAGCCACCATAGCGTCTATCGGCAAAAGTAACAGTATTGGTCAAACGGTCAAAATCGGCGCATCGTGACTGTGGCCACATCAGTTCGCCGATGGCAACCGCGAAGCCCGCCCTGCCGTATGAATCGGGTCATCTGCCGAGGTTGAACGTTGCGGAAGCCCTCCACATAGGAATAGCGACTGCGCAGCAGTCGGGTGCCAGAGCCAGCCGGCCGGCCTGAGTCAGCCGCGCGTGTACGCCTATCGGGATCCGGCGTTCTGACGCCTGCGAGTCATCGCCAGGTGTGTCTGGTTGGCGCTGAGCGGCGCGGTCGGAAGTGGTGTGAACGCCTTTCGGTCCGCTCGGATGCCGTCCAGGAAGATCGTGAGGTAGCGGCGGTACAAGTCAGGCGCGATGGTGCGGGCGCTGTCCATGATGGCCGACAGCGCGACCTGGGTGAAGATCACGTCGGTCTGGTCGAGGTCCGGGCGAACGGCGCCTTGTTGCTTGGCCCGCTCGACCAGTGCCTCGATCAGCGGGGCGATGCGGTCCCGGGCGTCACTCACCCTGGCATCTCCGAGCTGGGGGTTGTTCATGATCTCGTTCAGGCCGCGGTCACCGAACTGCATGTGCAGCGTGCGCTCCAGGAACGTCACGAGTGCGTGCCAGGCATCCGGATCGTCCAGCGCTTCTTGCGCGACCGCCGCCACGGCCTGCAGGCGTTGCTCGAAGAGGGCGTCGATGACCTCTTCCTTGTTGGCGAACCGGCGGTAGGCCGTACCGACTCCGACGCCGGCGTGGTGCGCGATGTCGTTCAGCGTCACGTTGAGGCCGCGCTCGGCGAAGAGCTGACTGGCCGCAGCCAGCAGGCGCTCGCGGTTGAGTGCGGCGTCCTTCCGGAGCGAGCGGTCAGGTGTCGCCGTCATGGCTTGATCGTACCCCTAAGTGGATTAACGGCATCCGCTTAGGTGTTACGGTGGAGGTAAGCGGATAGAGCTTATCCGGTGAAACGGCGGCCGGTGAGCAAACCCGGGAGCCCGATCACCGTCGGCCGTGCTCGTTGCCGGCGGCACACCGAGCAGCTGACGTAACGACTAGGAGAATCTTCATGCGAGGAACACTCATCTACGGGCCCCGAGACGTGCGCAGCGAAGAGCGCGACGATCCCGAGATCATCACAGCGACCGACGCGATCATCCGGATCTCCGCCACCTGTGTCTGCGGCTCGGACCTCTGGCCCTACCGCGGCATCGAAGCCGTCAGCGAGCCGACTCCGATGGGCCACGAATACGTCGGCATCGTCGAAGAGGTCGGCAGCGAGGTCCGCACCGTCAAGCCGGGACAGTTCGTCGTGGGCTCGTTCTTCGCCTCCGACAACACCTGCGAGATCTGCCGGGCCGGCTACCAGTCCCGCTGTGTGCACGCCGAACCGATGGGCCGCATCGGCACCCAGGCGGAGTTCGCGCGCATCCCACTGGCCGACGGCACGCTGGTGGCCACGCCGGAGGTCCCGGACGACGACCTGGTACCCAGCCTGCTGGCCGCCTCGGACGTGCTCGGCACCGGTTGGTTCGCCGCGGTCGCCGCCGAAGCCGGCCCGGGCAAGACCGTCGCCGTGGTCGGCGACGGCGCGGTCGGCCTGCTCGGGGTGCTCGCCGCGAAGCGACTCGGGGCCGAGCGCATCATCGCGATGAGCCGCCACGAGCCCCGGCAGAGGCTGGCCACCGAGTTCGGCGCGACGGACATCGTCAGCGAGCGCGGCGATGAGGGAGTTGCCCGCATCAAGGACCTGACCAACGGGCTGGGCGCGCACTCGGTCATCGAGGCGGTCGGCACCCAGGAGTCGATGATGCAGGCCATCCGCGCCACTCGGGCGGGCGGCCACGTCGGCTACGTCGGCGTCGCGCATGACGTCCAACTGCCCGGCGACGAGCTGTTCTTCTCTGCCGCTCACCTGCACGGCGGCCCCGCGCCGGTCCGCCGGTTCCTGCCTGAACTCATCGGCCTGATCTGCAACCGCGAGATCGATCCGGGCAAGGTGTTCGACCTCGACCTGCCGCTCGCCGACGCCGCTGAGGGGTACCGGGCGATGGACGAGCGCCGCTCGATCAAGGCGCTGCTGCGGCCCTGAGCAGGAACAACTGACCCTGAGCGGGTAGCAGCGGGCTGAGCCATCCTGGAATGCATCGCCACCGACACCGAACCAGGGGAGGACCGATGCAGCGGCGCCTATCTGGCGGCTACCAGCTCGACGACGACCCCGACCGGCTGGACCGGGAAGCCGTGATCGCCTTCCTCACCACGGAGGCGTACTGGGGGCGGTGGCGAGGCGCTGAGGACATCGTCCGGCAGCTCGACTCCGCGTGGCGCTGCATCGGGCTCTACACACCGGACGGTGCCCAGGTCGGCTTCGCACGGGTGGTGTCCGACGGGGTGTCGTTGGGATATCTGGCCGATGTGTATGTGCTGGCGGCACATCGGAGCAAGGGCCTCGGGCTGGCGATCGTGCGCGAGGCGGTGGACAGCCAGCCGACTTGGCGGTGGATGCTGCACACCGCCGACGCCCATGAGCTGTACGCCAAGCTGGGCTTTCAACCGGCCCCGGCTACCTATCTGGAACGTCCCCGACCCTAGCCGGAGCGATGAGCCCATGCTGCCGCGCATGCCGGAGCATCGCCTCGGTGTCGTCGGCCAGAATGAACGGCACGCCGGTCCCGGCGAGAAGGCGCTCAGCCTGCTCGGTGCGCTGCGTGTTGGCCGGACCGGCCGCGCCCGCACGGCGGATGTAGATCGCGGCGACCCGCCCGGGATGCTCGGCGCAGAAGTCGGCGTAGATGGCCGGGTCCTGCTGGCCGCTGTCACCGATCAGGACGAAGCGACCGTGCGGCAGCGCCTGCGCCAGCCGTCGCAGGGTGGACAGCTTGTGCGCCCGGGAGCTGACCCGCAGCAGGCTGTCGGCGCCGGGGCCCCAGTCGGTCAGCACGAGCGGCCCCTCCGGGAACCCGTGCCGCGCCAGGAAGCCCTGCAGGAAGCCGACCAGGTTCCACGGGCTCGTCGACAGGTAGAAGAAACGGCCGCTCGACTCCCGAGGCCCCCTGCGCCAGTGCGCGGTACAGCTCCGCGGCGCCGGTCAACGGGACCCGGGTCGACTGATCCTGCAGCAGCATCGTGCTGATAGTGGCGGCCAGGCCATGGGCGATGCCGGAGTCGACGATGGTGTCGTCGACGTCGCTGACGACAGCCACGTCCGCCGCCGGGTCGGGCACGTACACCGTTGCGAAGGCGGGCTCGCCGGGCGGCTGCACGGGGGTGAGAGTCACCCGGTGCCGTCCGGGCGGCAGCGCCGCGTCCTCGACCAGCACCCGGACGTAACCCTCGGGGTCGGCGCGCACCACCATCTCGTGCCCGTCGAGTGTGACGCGCACCTGCGCTCCGGGCACCTCGACGCTGAGGAACGGCTGCAGGTTCGCGCGCAGAACCGCCCACCTGCTCGCTCGCCCGCTGCCGGTGCGAGGCGGCGTCCCGACCAGCACCCGCCCTCCCAGCAAAGCCCAGTCGCCGTTGCCGAAACCGGAGAAGGGGTGGACACGCACCGGCCGGCCCAGGCGCAGCAGCAGCCAGGCGAGCTTGCGCTCGGCGGCCTCCAGGGTCAGCAGCGCCGCACGCAGCACGGCGTGCAGCACGCCCCTTACCGACCGGGAGGGCCCTGGCGCCCCGGGAATCCCGGCAGCGGCCGGCGCCCGGTCAGCGCTTGCCGTCAGGTCAGCACTGCGATCGACGGGCACCCGACGAGCGTAGCCGCGGCGAGGACGAGGGTCTCGGGACGGCAGTCCGTAGCTGAGCGGCAGTCCGTCAGGGAGGTGGCAGCCCGTAACCAGGGTGGACCCCGGGCCACGAGTGTCGATCACGGGCTGGCAGGCAAAGGGCCCGCGTCCGGTCGGACACGGGCCCCTCACCTTCCCGGCGGGCACGGGCGGTCAACTCCGGGCCCATTCGTGACGCTCAGATCCCTCGCTCGGGTACCGGTAGGCGGTCAGAAAAGGACGAATCATTCCTAGCTGGGACCGACTCTATTAATGCAGTCACCAGGCCGCTTCGGCGCTGCGGCGGAACATCTCGATGTGGTTTCCTACGTTTGTCGAATCAGGGTTGGTCGAGGGGTAGGGGAGGGCCATGGCGACGTCGGCCGAGGTGCAGGCAACGGTCGACCGGCTCGGAGCCGACCTCGGCCGGGCCGTCCTCGTGGAGGACCCGCAGCACCGGCCGCTGTGGTGGAGCCGGCAGGGCAGGATCGACCCCACCCGGATGCGCACCATCCTCGAACGTGAGGTCCATCCCGCCGCGGTCGCTGTGGTGGCCCGGCTGGGTCTGGCCAAGGCGACCGGACCGGTCAGGGTGCCGGCCGTAGCCGAGGCGGAGATGCTGGCGCGCTGGTGCCTGCCGCTGCGAACCAACCGCGACCTGCTCGGCTATCTGTGGGTACTGGACCCGGACCAGACCCTGATAGAGGCGGAACTCCCGGCACTCGTCGCGTGCGCCGACCTGGCAGCGGCCCACCTGGCCCAGCAGCGCTTGACCGGTGACGGGCGCGATCATCGCCGAGCGGCGCTGCTCGCGCAGCTGGCTGCGGGCGAGGATCTCGACGCGGCCCGCGAGCTGATCCGGCTCGAGGAACTCGATCCCGCGACCACCGTCGTGGTCACCTCCCCGCCAGGACCAGGCGGCTGGGACCTGCCGGGGCGGATGAAGGTGCACCTTGCCGGCGCTACGGCCGGCGCTGCGGCTGGCGCTACTGCCGGCGCTCATGCTGGATCCGAGCCCGTTCGGGCGACCAGCGGGCCGCCGCTGCCGCTGGCCAAGCTGCACGTTGCCGTCAGCCGGGCGCGCGTGGTGCTGCAAGCGCTGCGGGCGGGCGCCACGCTCAGCCGCCCGAGCTGGGACGCCCTGGGCGGGTGGCACCTGATCGTCAACGCCCCGGACGAGCTCGCCGTCGCCGACGTCCACCCGGGGGCACCGGCGCTTGCTGCCCTTGACCGCGCCGACCTGCTGCTGACGGCCCGGGCCCTGCTCGACTCGGGGGGCGACGTGGCGCGCACCGCCGAGCTGCTGCACATCCATCGCACGACGCTGTACTACCGGATCGAGCGCATCGAGGCCGTCACCGGCGTGAATCTCAAGACCGGGGCGGAGCGCGACGACCTGCACCTTGCCCTGCGTCTCTGGGCCTACCGCAACGCCGCGGACTAACCCGTCGCTCCTGTGCTCGACGGCAGATAAGCTGCCTCGACAAGCATGTGACTGCACGCAGAACTCGCATCGATTCTGGTCAAAGGAGCTTGCATTGTCCGAAGCAGGCGGCGCGAAACGCCCTTTGCTGCTCTACGTCAACACCCCGTTCTGCAATTCCAAGTGCCACTTCTGCGACTGGGTGGTCAAGGTCCCGATCGGTGACCTCCGGCTGGGGCCGGAGTCCGAGGGCCGCCGGGGTCACCTGGACGCGCTGAAGATCCAGATCGCCGAACAGGCCCCGGCGCTGACCGAGCGGTACCAGCCGGAACTCATGTACTGGGGCGGCGGCACCGCGAGCATCCTGAGCTGTGAGGAGATCCAGACGCTCCACGGCGCGATGGCCGGCTCCTTCGACATGAGCGGCATCCTCGAGGCCACCATCGAGAGCAGCCCGGAGTCGCTCACCCTGGAGAAGCTGACCCTGCTGCGCGGCCTCGGCTTCAACCGCATCAGCATCGGCGTGCAGTCCTTCTCCGACGCCCGGTTGCGGATGATCGGGCGCGCCCACTCGGCGGTGATGGCCGAATCCAGCATCGAGCTGGCCCGTCAGGCCGGCTTCGACAACATCAACATCGACCTGATAGTGGGCTTTCCGGACCAGGACCTGGCCGAGGTCGAGCAGATGATGCGGCACGCCGTGTCACTGCCGGTGAACCACTACTCGATCTATGCCTACCGGGCCAGCGAGGGCACCGTGCTGCGCCGTCGGCTGGACCGGGCCAACGCCAAGACCGACCTGCGCAACCAGCTCGCGGCCTACCAACTGGCCAGCGACATCCTGACCGAGCACGGCTTTCCGGAGTACACCTTTGCCTACTTCGGCAGCCCGATCTGCCAGGCCGATCTCGCCTACTACCAGATGAAGCTGGACTGGATCGGGTTCGGCTCCGGCGCGTTCTCGGTGATCGAGGGCCGGATGAAGGGCTTCAGCGCCGGCAAGCTGCACAGCTACATCGCCAACCCGACCACGTTCGACTACGACCTGTCGCTGGCGGAGGAGTCGCAGGCCGGCAGCCTGATCGGTTTCGCGCTGACCACGCCCGAGGGCGTCGACGCCAAGGTCTTCCAGGAGCGGACCGGAACGTCGCTGTGGACGGCCCTGGAGTACCAGGACGTCAAGGACTACCTCGACCAACTGTGCCAGTACGGCCGGCTGATCACCGACGAGGCCGGGATCCGGTTCGCCCGGGAGGACATCGCCAAGGTCTTCATCTCCATGAACTGGCACGAGCAACCGCAGCAGCATGGCACCGTCGAGGGCGTTCCGGTCGAATTGGGCATGCCGACGCCAGCACCGGTGTGATCGCCGGTCACTGGAGCGTGGTGGTGGCCGGCGGCCGGATCGCCGGCGCCACCGCCGCCTGGGCGCTCGCGCCGTACGCCGAGAGCGTCCTGGTGGTCGACGCCTCGCAGGCCACCTCGTTCTGGCCCCAGCAGTCCACCTGGGACCGGGAGGGCAACCTGCTGTGGCAGGACCTCGGCCTGCTGGAGGCGGTGCTGGCCTGCGGCGCGCCGCGGACGTACGGGCACACCCTGCGCGTCGACGACGACGTCGCCGAGTACGAGTACCCCCAGCAGGACGGGCATTCCTACCGGATGACGGTGCCGCGCGAGGTGCTCGATCCGGCGCTGTTGCGGGTGGCCGAGAGCCGGGGCAACGTCACCGTGGCGCGGCCGGCCCGGGTCACCGACATCACCAGCCGGGGCGGCCGGGTGCGCGGGGTGACGGTCCGGCAGGGCGGCGCCGACCACCAGGTCAGCTGCGACCTGCTGGTGCTGGCCGACGGCCGGCTGTCCCACAACGCCGACCGGCTCGGCGCCGAGCCCTACCGGGTGGTCCCCTCGCCGTGGGTCGCGCTGCTGGCCTACTTCGCCGACCTGCCGCTGCGCCCGGACCGGGGCTACTTCTCCTCGCAGCCGGGCAGCCTCGCCATCTCGACGCCGTGCGGTCCCGGGCAGTGGTGCGTGTCCACCGACATGCACCAGCGGCTGATCGACGAGTCAGGCGGTCATCCGGCGCGGCTGTTCGCCCGGATCACCGCCGAGGACCCGCACATCGGCCCGGCGGTGAAGGTGGGGCGGCAGGTCAGCCGGCTCGGCGGCGCCGGCAAGCTGCGGATGCAGCGCCGCCCGATGAGCGGACCCGGCTGGTGCCTGGTCGGCGACGCCGGCTACCACTTGGACCCGGTGACGGCGCGCGGCACCAAGTCGGCCCTGGTAGCCGCCCGGATCCTCCGTGACCGGATCGCCGAGATCGGCGGCATCGACGGCACCCTGCTCGACGGCACCCTGCTCGACGGCCTCACCGAGCAGCGCGACGCCGAACTGGAGGAGGACTGGGTGGTGGCGGCGGAGCTCTGCCAGCCCGCCCCGGTGGCCTCCTGACCTCGGGGATCAGCGGGCGGCCACGGCCCGTCCCCGCAGGAACCGCCAGCCCACCCTGATCACGACGTAGAGGACGTAGAGGTCAAAGACCAGCCAGCCGCTCATGAGTGCCACGAGTGCTGCCTCGCCGTGATAGGTCCACTCACGCAGGTCGAGAGAGCTCGCGTGGCCGATGGTGGCTCGAGCGTGCCGCAGGGTGGGATCCAGCAGTGCTCGTGAGGCCCTCAGGAGATACAAGTGATAGCGCTCGCCGTCGTCGGCTATCCAGCTGTCCCACACCCAGTCATCAGGCAGTCGCAACATCAGATCCTCGGGTCCGGTGGCCTCCACGAGCTGACGGCTACGTTGCCGGAACCGCGTCCGTCGTCCAGCGGGACGCCTGGACCGAGCGCTGCCGGGCTCGGGTCGCTGGCGAGAGTCCAGGTCACGATTGTGTCCGAAACACCCGGTAGGTCAGGGCTATTGTCCTATGCTCAGCTCCCTGCACATCCGGCTCGAGGTTGGGTGTGACTCCTCACGGGAAGGCTTCGAGATGACGATTCCTCAGCCGCCAACCACCGGTATCGCCCACGCCACCGGAATTGCGAACTCGCAGCACGCGGCGCACTCCCATGACCGGTATCGAAGCGCGGAGAACATGGCCGAACTGAAGGCGATGCGAGGTTCCCGATTCGCGTTCCTGCGCCGGCTGATCAACCGGCTGAGCCGCCGAGGCGGCTGACGCTCCAGCCGGGCAAGCGAAGGTCCGGCGCGGACGCATCCTCTGGACGCGACCACGCCGGACCTTGTGGCGAACGTTGGCCCTCGGCCTTTACACCACACCCGCCGGGTCGGGCACCGGCCGGCTCACCCGAGCCCGCACCGGCTCCTTGACGGTGTCAAGATCGGCGTCCGCACCGGCCATGAAGGTGGCGCGCACCGTCGCCCGCTCCTGCCAGAGGTGGTACACCGCGAGGCCGAAGATGACCGAGCCGACCAGGTTCGCCAGGGTGTGCCACCAGATGCGGTAGGTCCACAGGCCGGGCCCGACCGAGAGGGTGCCGAACCAGGTCGACAACCCGATCGCCCGGGTGGCGCCCAGCGCGACCGACGCGGTCAGGACCACGTGCTCCAGTCCGTGGATTCCCTGCATCCAGAGACCCATCTTCCCCCACTTGCGGGCCCGGGTCTGCCGCGCCCGGTTGGTGATCAGCACCACCCCGGCGATCCCGGCCAGGAAGATGAAGTTGCCGATCAGGTGCAGGATCTCCATGCCCAGCGAAGGGTGGGCCTTGTCGATCTGGCCGTAGCCCTTCGCCAGACCCTCACCCCACGGCGTCATCCAAGGCTTGGCATTGGGATGGCCGATCCAGTACGCGGCCTGGGCGATGTGCTCCTGCAGGTGACCGATCTGGCCCACCACGCCGATGCCGATCACCCCCGCCGCGCCCTGGAACACCCAGGGCCGCACATTCCTGCGGCTGGCGACGGCCAGGACCGCCACTGCCGCCCACATGGCGACCGCCCAGCCGAGCAGCAGAATCGCCCCCGTGGTGTCCCATCCCGACACCGAATGATGCATGTTGCCCATCGCAGTCCTCCTAGACTCCGGCTGCGGCTCTCCCTGCGAGGGGTCGAAGCCTGCTCTGATGAGATCCCTGTGCCGGAATCGATGGCCGGGTGAGACCTGTTAGATACCGGTGAGATCCAGGACTATTCTCCGGAGCCGTTCGCTATCCGTCATCCTCATTTGTGCGGTCCTTGATTCCTATTTGTCCGGCTGCCTTCCGGCGCGGTGGCGCAGGCCACTGCTCCCTCACGTAGCACCCATATACCGGTAGGGGGTACCTTGGAAGGAGGAAGCCCCCGGTCGATGGCCTTGCGAAGAAGGGATGCCCACATGTCACAACCAGAGCACCCGCCAGGCCCGGCGCAACCGGGGTACTCCGCTATCAAGGACGCCCAGCTCAAACGGCTGCGCCGCATCGAGGGCCAGGTGCGTGGCCTGCAACGGATGGTGGAAGCCGACACCTACTGCATCGACGTGCTCACCCAGGTGTCCGCCGCGACGAAGGCGCTGGAAGCGGTGGCGCTCTCACTGCTGGAGGAGCACCTGGGCCATTGCGTCGCCGGGGCGATCCAAGCCGGCGGCCAGGACGCCGAGGCCAAGGTCAAGGAAGCCTCGGCCGCCATCGCCAGGCTGGTGCGTTCCTGACACCTGCCGAACAATCGCCGGCCGTATGCGGGCCGCCGCACGTCAGTCAGATGCACGTCAGTCAGATGCACGTCAGTCAGATGCATGTCAGTCAGATGCACGTCAGTCAGATGCACGTCAGTCAGATGCACGTCAGTCAGGGAAGGAGAGAATCATGATTCGCTCGACCTACCAGGTGGCCGGCATGACCTGTGCGCACTGTGTCAACGCCGTCAGCAGCGAACTCAAGGCGATCGACGGGGTTCGCGACGTCACGGTCGATCTCGACGCCGCAGGTACCTCCACAGTCACCGTGACCAGCGCACAGCCACTGCGGCCGGAGCAGGTCAGTGCCGCTCTGGACGATGCGGGCAATTACCGTCTCGTCGACGCCTGAGCCCACGTCGGCCTTATCGGCCCGCTGGGACAATTCGTACGGACAACCCGCACGGGATGACACGCACAGACAAGGAGCACGCTCGGGTGAGCACCGCACCGCCCTTGACCGCCACCGACCGTGCGGTCGAACTGGACATCGGCGGAATGACGTGTGCATCCTGTGCCGCCCGGGTGGAGAAGAAGCTGAACAAGCTTCCCGGCGTCACCGCGAGTGTCAACTATGCCACCGAGACCGCAAAGGTCCGTTTTCCCGAGAGTCTCACCGAGGCCGACCTGGTCGCCACCGTCGAGGCAACCGGCTACACCGCGGCGCCGTCCCGGCCCGCGGTTCAGCCCGGCGCCGCGGCAGGCCCGGAGTCGGAGACCGGCCGGCTTCGGCAGCGGCTGCTGATCTCGGCGGTGCTGGCCCTTCCGGTGCTCGCGCTGGCCATGATGCCCCTTCTGCAGTTCACCAATTGGCAATGGATCTCGCTGACCCTGGCCGCGCCGGTCGCCGTCTGGGGCGCCTGGCCGTTCCACCGCGCCGCGCTGGTCAACGCCCGGCACCGGGCAGTGACCATGGACACCCTCATCTCCCTCGGGGTCACCGCGGCGTTCCTCTGGTCGCTCTGGGCGCTGTTCCTCGGAGATGCCGGCCGGCCAGGGATGCGGATGGAGTTCACGCTGCTGCCGGCTCGCGGCAACGCGGATGAGATCTATCTCGAGGTTGCCGCGGTAGTCACGGTGTTCCTGCTGGCCGGGCGGTACTTCGAGGCGCGCGCCAAGAAGCAGTCCGGTGCTGCCTTGCGGGCGCTGCTGGATCTCGGCGCCAAGGACGTCGCGGTCCTGCGGCCCGACTCCGGTGTGGAACAGCGCATGCCGATCGATCGGCTCACGGTCGGAGACCTGTTCGTGGTGCGGCCCGGTGAGAAGATCGCCACCGACGGCACCGTCGTCGAGGGCAGCTCGGCGGTGGACGCCTCGATGCTGACCGGGGAACCGGTGCCGGTCGAAGTCGGCGTCGGGAATGGCGTGACGGGTGCGACCATGAACTCCGGCGGCCGGCTGGTCGTTCGCGCCAGCCGGGTCGGCTCCGACACCCAACTGGCGCAGATCGGCCGGTTGGTCACCGACGCCCAGAACGGAAAGGCGGAAATCCAGCGGCTGGCCGACCGGGTGTCGTCGATCTTCGTGCCGATCGTGATCGCCCTGTCGCTGGTGACCCTGCTGGCCTGGCTGGTCTCGGGCAGCAGCGCGGCCACCGCGGTCACCGCGGCGGTCGCGGTTCTGATCATCGCCTGCCCCTGCGCACTGGGCCTGGCGACTCCTACCGCGCTGTTGGTGGGCACCGGGCGCGGCGCGCAACTAGGCATCCTGCTCAAGGGCCCACAGGTGCTGGAGTCGGCCCGGCGGATCGACACGGTGGTGCTCGACAAGACGGGCACCATCACCACCGGCCAGATGAGGGTTGCCGGGGTGTTACTCGCCCACGGCACCGATGCCGGGCAGCTGCTGCGGCTGGCCGGGGCGTTGGAGGCGGCCTCGGAACACCCGCTCGGGCGGGCCGTCGCCGCGCACGCCCTCGACCAGGCAGGCGCCCCGCCTGCGGCCGTGGCCGACTTCCGCAGCTATGGAGGGCTGGGGGTATCCGGCTCGGTCGAGGGCCGCACCGTCGTTGCCGGGCGCCGGCGCTGGCTGGAGGAGGAATGGGCGATGGCTGTGCCCGAGGAGCTGGGCGCAGCCGCCGAACAGGCCTACTCGGTCGGGCAGACCGTGGTGTGGGTCGGCTGGGAGGGCAGCGTGCGAGGCGGGTACGCCGTTGCTGACACCGTGAAGGTCAGTTCGGCCGTCGCTGTGCGCGAGTTCGTCGAACTGGGGCTCCGGCCGGTGCTGCTGACCGGTGACAACCGCCGAGCCGCCGAGGCGGTCGCCGCGGAGGTCGGCATCGATGAGGTGATCGCCGACGTGATGCCGGCCGGAAAGGTCGCGGTGGTTCAGGAGCTGCGGCAGCAGGGCCATGTCGTGGCCATGGTCGGCGACGGGATCAACGACGCGGCGGCGCTGGCGGCGGCCGACCTGGGCCTGGCGATGGGCACCGGCACCGATGTCGCCATCGAGTCATCGGACCTGACCCTGGTTCGTGGCGATCTGCGATCTGGCGCCGATGCCATCAGGCTGTCCCGTGCGACGCTGGCCACCATCAGGACCAACCTGTTCTGGGCGTTCGCGTACAACATCGCCGCGCTGCCGCTGGCCGCACTCGGGCTGCTCAACCCGTTGATCGCCGGGGCCGCGATGGCGGCCAGTTCAGTGTTCGTGGTGTCCAACAGCCTGCGGTTGCGACGGTTCCGTCCGGCTGCTCGGTAGCCGCTCCGGGCGAGCCGCTCTTCCCAGCCCGGACGCGAGATGTGCCTTGCTCGCCTGACTGCATCGTGAAATGCGTTATAAAAGCATGGCATTGCGATGAATTGTGCTGGCTGCCCCGGCCTGTCACGCATTACGCGCATGATGGGAAATCGTTTAGGCAGCAAGCGCCGGAATTGCCGCCGAGGAGGAAATCGGCGTCCTGCGGTGATACACCGTCACGGGTCGGATATCTCACAACTCACAAAGGCTGTACCTGCTCGTATGGCCCCGTAGTGTCCGGTTTTCGCCGGGCCAAGAACGCGTGACAGACCGAAATCGCGGAGCCTGCCGACACATCTGCACCAGCCAGAAG
Source organism: Jatrophihabitans sp. (assembly GCF_036389215.1). GTDB lineage: Bacteria > Actinomycetota > Actinomycetes > Mycobacteriales > Jatrophihabitantaceae > Jatrophihabitans_A. Next base: position 12,665 of record NZ_DASVQG010000067.1, on the reverse strand, counting down.
GAGCGTCATGCACCGAATTTCACGCCGCCGAACCATTCCCGTCACCATCGCCGCCGCGTCCGCCATGCTGGCTGCGGCCTGGACCGCCGCGCCGGAGTCACACGCCGACACCACGCCGACCGTGCCGCCGTTCCACATTTCCAACGGCCCCAACTTCACCCTGCTGCCCGCTCCGCTTTCCACCTCGCAATGCCGGGCCGCGTACGGGATCGACTGCTATGGAGCCAATCAGCTGCAGGCCGCTTACAACGTGGGCCCACTCCTGCGCAAGGGCTTGGACGGCACCGGCAAGACCATCGTGATGCTGATTCCCTACAGTTCGCCGACCCTCCAGCACGACCTGGACGTCTACGACCGCCAGTTCGGCCTGCCCGACACCAAGCTGGAGTTCAGGCAGTTCGCCCCGATGCCCACCTACAATCCGCACGATTTCATGCACGTCATGTCGGCCGCAGGCATCACCTGGCAGGTCGAGCTGGCACACTCCATCGCCCCCGGCGCCAAGATCATCATCGCCCAGGTCGGCGCGAAGGACGACATCAGCGTGCCGCAGGTCGGGATCCCGGAGGGCATGCGGGCTGAGCAGATCATGGTCGAGGAGGGTGTCGGCGACATCTTCCAGCAGATGTTCAGCACTGCCGAGGACACCTTCCCGGGCGGCGACACCTTCAGCGGCCTGCAGAAGCTGCGCTACGCGCTGCTGTCCTCCGACGCCCACCACGTGACCAACACCGCGCCGGCCGGCGACTACGGCGTGACCGAGTTCGACGCCAGCGGTCACCTCTACAAGCGGCCCTCGGTCCTGTGGCCGGCCACTGATCCGCTGGTGACCGCGGTCGGCGGCGCCGAGTTCTACCTCAACGACGCCGGCCAGACCCTCGCGTCGCCGACCGGCTGGAACAGCGACTTCGGCGGGGCCGGCTCCGGCGGCCTCTCCGACCTCTTCAAGGCGCCCTCCTACCAGGCCGGTGTGTCGTCGGTGGTGGGCAACCGGCGGGGTATCCCGGACATCTCGGGAAGCGGAGCGGTCAACGGCGGCTCCTGGATCTACACGTCCTTCGACGCCAGCGCCTGGGGCGGGAACCCCGCGGCCGGCTGGAACATCTTCGACGGCACCGGCGGCGCGACGGCCGAGTTCTCCGCGATCATCGCGATAGCCGACCAGATGGCCGGCCGCCGGCTCGGTCTGGTCAATCCGGCGCTGTACCAGCTCGGCTACCGCAGCGAGCACGGCGACACGAGCACCGGCATCGTGCCGATCACCGAGGGCGACAACAGCCTCGGCGGCGTGACCGGCTACAAGGCCGGCCCCGGCTATGACCTCGACACCGGTTGGGGCACGATCGACGCCGCGAAGTTCGTCCCGGCCCTGATCGATCAGATCGACCGGATGGAGCACCGCCGCTGAACCCGTTCGTGTCCGCTGACATGGCACGTCCGGTCGGTCTTTCCGACTGGGCGTGCCATTCGGCGTGTGTTCGGCGCGGTTGGCCGGGTCAGCAGCGCGCGGCCCTAAGGTGAGCGACGTGGCAGCCGACGGAGGACGACGTGGCAGCAACGACTCGGGCGACTGACCCGGCAGCGGGGACCATGGCGGGCCAGATCCGCGGATCGGCGCGCGGCCGGGCCCAGATGCCACTGTCGATCCTGGACCTGGCCACGATGGGCGTGGGCCAGAGTCCGAGCGAGGCGCTGGCCACGACCACCGGTCTGGCGCAGCGCGCCGAGGCGTGGGGCTACCACCGGTTCTGGGTGGCCGAGCACCACGGCATGCCTGCGATAGCCAGTTCCGCGCCGGCGGTGCTCCTGGCCCATCTCGGTGCGGTCACCCGGACGATCCGGCTCGGGGCCGGCGGGGTGATGTTGCCCAACCATGCGCCGCTGATCGTGGCCGAGCAGTTCGGCATGCTGCACGCGCTGCACCCGGGCCGGATCGACCTGGGCCTCGGGCGGGCGACGAATGCGGCCACCGTCTCGGCGCTCGGCCGGCCGCAGGACTCGGTGAACCTGTTCCCGCAGCAGGTCGCCGAGCTGGCCGACTATCTCGACGACGAGTTCCCGGCGGGGCATCGCAGCGCCACGATCCGGGCGGTGCCGGGCAGTTCGGTGGCGCCGGAGGGCGGGCGGCCGCCGATCTGGTTGCTCGGCTCGTCCGAGGCCAGCGCGAAACTGGCCGGGACGCTCGGGCTGCCGCTCGCCTTCGCGCACCACTTCAGCGCGAAGAGCACGGTCCCCGCACTGCAGCTTTACCGCAGGAGCTTCCAGCCATCGGCCTACCTGGACAAGCCGTACGCGCTGATCAGCGTCGCGGCCATCGCCGCCGACACGACCGAGCAGGCGCAGTGGTTGTCCGGGTCGGCTGCGCTGCTGATGGTGCTGATGCGGCGCGGCAAGCCCGGGCCGGTACCGAGCCCCGAGGAGGCGGCGGCGTACCCGTACACGCCGCAGGAGCGAGAGCTGGTCGACCCGCGGCGCTCCACCATGGTGCTTGGCGATGCGGCCACGGTGCGCAAGGACCTGGCCAAGCTGCGGGCGCGCACCGGCGCCGACGAGCTGATGATCACCGCAATGGTGCACGACCCCGCGGCGCGGTACCGCTCCTTCGAGCTCATCGCGCGGGCCTGCGGGATGACCGAGGGCTGAGCGCTCGAAGCAGATCGCAACCCGCTCCTGGCCAACCGGCTCCCCGCTCTTGGAGGGGTTGCCTTTTTGCTCGCCGGGTTGCATCCTGAGAGATGTCATGAGAGCGCTCTCACACCGGCACGGCACTCGGCCGGGTGATGGCGTGCCTGCTCCCTCCGGCGGCGCAATCGCGGTCCCAGCTGCCGACGGTCCCTTTCCTAGGAGCCCGATGTTGAACAGAATCCTTTCTCGTGGCGGCGGTCATCTTCTGGCCGCCGTCACCGTGGTGATAGCCGGCCAGCTGGCTACCGTGTCAGCAGCCTCGGCGAGCGAGCAGAATCCGCTCCCGGCGGGCACCCGGTTCTACACACCGGCACCCACTCACGACGCGGTACGCCAGATCGCCGAGCTGACCAGCAACGGTGACAAGGCTGACGCCGCGCTGATCCGCGCCGAGGTGCGGACACCGCAGGCCGTCTGGTTCACCGGCGGCACCCCGAAGCAGGTGCAACAGCAGGTTCGCCAGGTCGCCCAGCAAGCCGCGGGCAAGAAGACCGTCCCCACCCTGGTGATCTACAACGTTCCCGGCCGGGACTGCTCGCAGTACTCCTCCGGCGGCGCCGGCAGTGATGCTGCCTACCGCGCCTGGGTGGACGGTGTCGCCGCCGGACTGGCCAAGGACCAGCGCGTGATCGTCATCGTCGAGCCCGACGGCCTGGCCAACCTGCCCAGCGACTGCCCGGCCGCCTACCCAGGCCAGGACGTCGCGGCGCTGACCGCCGGCCGGATCGCCGACATCCGATACGCGGGTGCCGCGATCCGGCAGGCCGATCCGCGGGCCCTGGTGTACCTCGATGCGGGGCACAGCGCCTGGCACTCGGTGGGCGACATCGCCTCGCGCCTGGAGCAGGCCGGCGTCAACGACGTGCAGGGATTCTCGCTGAACGTCTCCAATTACCAGTACACCGCGAACCTCGAGCAGTACGGCACCTGGGTGTCGGAATGCATCGCCTACACCACCACGGTCAATCCCGGTGACTTCGGCGGCTGCGGCAACCAGTACTGGAGCGGCGGCCCGGCGAACAACTGGACCGGAGTGGCACTGGACCCCAACGGCGAGTGGAGCGACACCGCCGCCGACCCGGCGCTCAACACCGCCGGCATCAACTCCCGGTACGCGAGCATCCTCGCCGGCACGGCGCCCACCGCGCACTTCGTGATCGACACCAGCCGAAACGGCCGTGGCCCGTGGACGCCGACTGCCAGCTATCCGGACCCGCAGACCTGGTGCAACCCGCCCGGCCGTGGCCTGGGCGCCCGCCCGGAGGCCGCACCGCAGCCGGCTGCCTACCCGCTGCTGGATGCCTACCTCTGGATCAAGACACCCGGCCAGTCCGACGGGCAGTGCAACCGGGGTGTCCCCGGTAGCACCGTCGACCCGGAATGGGGCGGCATCACCGACCCGGCAGCCGGTGCCTGGTTCGGCGAGCAGGCCCTCGAGCTTGCCCAGCTGGCGGTGCCGCCGCTGAACTAGCAGGCCCGGTAACCCGTCGTCCCGGGAGTCGCCCGAACCCGGGCTAGAGTTGGCTGGCCGATCGGACGGGAGCCCGGGTGAAGCTGACAGAACTGCGCGGCCGCCGGGTCGTGGTCTGGGGGACCGGCCGGGAGGCAGCCGCGGCGGTCAAGGCGATCGCCGCGGCCGGGCCGGCCGAGCTCGTCGCGGTGCAGGACCAGGAGAACTTCCTGGCCGCCGGCACCGGCTGGTCGGAGGTGGCTGGTCGGGTTCCGCTGCACACCGGAGCCGATGCGCACGCCGCTATCCTGCGCGCGCATGTGCTGGTGCGTTCACCCGGCGTCGCGCAGACGCACCCCTGGCTGATCGAGGCTCGCTCGCGTGGCGTGCGGGTCACCGGCGGTACGGCACTGTGGATGGCCGACAACGCCGCCCGAACCATCGGCGTGACCGGCAGCAAGGGCAAGAGCACCACCGCCACGCTGATCCACCACTTGCTGACGGCGGTGGGCCGGCCCAACGTGCTCGGCGGCAACATCGGCACCGCCGCACTGGCCCTGCCCGACAGCGAGTTGTACGTGCTGGAGCTGTCGATGTACCAGTGCGCCGATCTGGACGACTCACCGCGGACGGCGGTGCTCACCTCGCTGTACCCGGAGCACCTGGACTGGAGCGGCGGTGAGCGGGAGTACTACCGGGACAAGCTGAATCTCATCGCGCACGGTCCCGAGCGTGTGGTGTTCAACGCCGGCGATCCTCGGCTGGTCACCGAGGTGCGGAGCTTCGGTCCCAACCTGCCGGTGATGCCGGTAGGCGGTGAGAGCAGCTTCCACGTGGCCCGGGGACCGGGTGACCAGCCGTGGTTCCACCTCGCCGCCGAGCCGCTGTTTCCCCGTGCCGCGCTGCCTTTGGTCGGCCGGCACAATGAAAGCAACCTGTGCGCCGCGCTGGGGGCGTTGCATGCCGCCGGGGTGGACTGCCTGGCGCAGCGGGAGTTGCTGGCCGCCGGCTTGGCGAGCTTCGCCCCGCTGCGGCACCGGCTCACCCCCATCGAGGATCCGTCGGGAATCACGTTCGTCGACGACTCGATCTCCACGATCCCCGAGTCGGCCGTCCACGCCATCGAGGCCTACGCCCACCGGCCGCTGACGGTGATACTGGGCGGTCAGGACCGGGGCGTGGACTACGCTCCACTGCGGGATTACCTGCTCGAGGCAGGGATCGCGGCCACCGTCATCGGCATTCCGGACAGCGGTCGGCGAATTCTCCAAGCGCTCGAGGACGTGCCGACGCTGCTGAGGTTGACCGCCGAGGATCTCACCGCGGCGGTCGTGCTGGCACGACGGCACACCCCAGCCGGCGGTGTGGTGCTGCTGTCGCCGGCGGCGCCGAGCTATGGCCGGTTCGACAACTTCGAGCACCGCTCTCGGGTGTTCGCCGAAGCCATCGCCCGAACCTCACCTTAGCCGGGGGAGGTTTGCCCAGTCGGTGTCGGGCTGTTGGGTCTAGGAACTGGTCGGTTCGCCGGCCAAGGCGTCCAGCGACCTCAGAAAGCTGTCCGGCGCATAGCTGGGTCCGCGCCTGCCCAGAACCTCCGACCAGGACGGAAGTCCGGGGTTGACCTCGGGAAGCAACTGCCTGATCACCGCGGTCTCGCGCCACGGCGGGAGTTCGGCGAGCCGGACCACCGCGGCCTGGGATTCCTCGATCTCACCGACACATTCGAACGGCTTGAAGGTTCCGATCCCCAGCAGCGCGCGGTAGCCGGGGACTTGGGCCTCGTCCTCGAGGAGGTTGGCGCCGAAGATCCTGACCATCCGCTCGACACCGGCGAAGGGTGCCAGCGCCAGGAACACGAAACGGCACTTGGGGCAGTCGCGGCACCAGCGCCGGGTCGCCGGGCGGTCGATCGTGTAGGCATTGTTGCAACTGGTCAGCACGTCGTCGTAGGCGGTGGTGCGGCAGAACAGCTGGGCGATCTGCATCTCGTTGAGGTGGCGCAGCAACGAGAAGTACAGCCCGTCCACCCCTAGCCGGCTGCGCAGGGCAGCCTGCAGGGCCTGCTCGGCCTCGGCGCTCTTGGACCATTGGTGATTCACCGGCTCATCCCGCCACCGCAGGTTGGGCGAGGATGCCGAGGATTCGTTGGACATCACCACCGGTCCCAGGCCGTGCAGGATGGCGCAGGCCACGGCGATCAGCGAGTTGACCGCGGTCACCGGGACATGGCCGTTGTAGGCGCCCCAGCGGTTCAACTGGAAGAGGTAGGGATCCAGCCTGCGGGTCACCGTGAGCGGCTCCAAGCCGGACGTGGCGACGACGCTGTCGATGATGTGGTTCGGGTTCACCGCGAACGCGACCGGATCGCGGCCGGACCGGATCATCGCCTCGGTGCTGACGATCGAGTCCTTGCCGCCGCCGCACGGGACCAGTGGCCGGGCATCGCCGGAGTGCCACCTCGCATCCGAGGCGCCTGGTGCCAAAGGCGATCCGGCCGGCGCATCGGGATCGGGGACCGGCTCCGCGCCGGCGGCCACGAACCGGGTTTCCAGCACCGACGGCAGGTCGTTCTGGTAGGCGAACTCGCGCATCCCGTGCAGGTACACGCCGCGGAGATAGGCCAGCTCGGCGGCGGTGAAGCGTGCCGCCGCGAGGTCGATGGCCGGCGGCGCCGCGGCTTTGAAGTAGCTGACGCCGGCGACCGCGTGGAGCAATCTCAGCACAGCGTGGAATGCCTCGCGCCGGGGCTGGCTCGGCTCGTGCGGCGGAGCCGGAAACCGGACCCGTTCGGTGAACGTGATCGCTTCGCCGCTGCCACCGGAGAGCACGTATTCCAACGCCACCTCGCCCGAGGAGGCATCCCAGTGCAGCGCCGAGCAGCTGAACATGGTGTGATCGAGGGGGAAGGTGTGATCCGGGGAAACAGTCACCTGGCCGGACGGCGACTGCGGCTCGGGATTCATCGGGTCCACCTTACAGCGGGCGGCCTTACAGCGGGCGGCCCTACAGCGGGCGGCCCTACAGCGGGCGGCCCTCGTCCGGCGGTCTGACCCGCGTACCGGCCACGCGGGGTGATGACGCAAGATTTCCGTGCAAGGGCAACACCTCGATCTCTGCTGAGAGCTGGGAGGGCCGGTGGCCGTCCATGTCGGCACCTCCGGATGGAGCTATCCGCACTGGGACGGCGTGCTGTACCCGCCCGGCACCCCACCGGCCTCGCGGCTTCAGCTCTACACCCGCCGGTTCGGCACCGCCGAGCTCAACGCCAGCTTCTACCGCTGGCCGTCCAACCGCACGTTCGCCGGCTGGCAGGCGCGGCTGCCAGCGGGTTTCCAGTTGTCGGTGAAGGCTTCCCGTGGCCTGACCCACAGCAAGCGGCTCTACGCGCCGGAAGTATGGGTAGCCCGGATGGCGACCTGTTGGCATGAACTCGGCGCCCGCCGCGGCGTGCTGCTGGTCCAGCTGGCACCGGGGCACGAGCGTGACGACGCCCGGCTGGAGTACTTCCTTGCCCAGCTGCCCGGCTGGATGCGGGTCGCCGTCGAATTCCGGCATCCCAGCTGGCAGGACGAGGCCGTCTTCGAGCTGCTGCAACGCCACCGGGCGGCGTACTGCGTGATGAGCGGCGCCAACCTGCCGTGCGTGCTGCGGGCCACCGCGGATTTCGTCTACGTCCGGATGCACGGCCCGGATCAGCACTATCTCTACGGCGGGTCCTACTCCGACGCCGACCTCGGCTGGTGGTGCCAGCGCATCCGGGAGTGGGAAGCGGATGGCCGGGACGTCTACGTGTATTTCAACAATGACGGAGGCGGCAATGCCGTTCGCAACGCGGACACACTTCGCCGGCTGCTGGGTCAGTGAGCCGCCAGCCGGCTGACGGCATTTGCGGCAGCTTATCCATCCGGGCAGACTCGGTCTGGTGAATCAGCCGAGGCAAGCGCAGACCATCGTCGTCACCGGAGCCAGCGGCGGTATCGGACGGGCGAGCGCAGTCGCCTTCGCGCGCCGAGGTGCCACCGTGGCGCTGCTGGCGCGCGGCGAGGCGGGGCTCGCAGGCGCTGCCGCCGAGGTCGAGCGGGCCGGCGGTCGAGCGCTGGTCGTGCCCACCGACGTCGCTGACGAGGAGCAGGTCTTCGCCGCCGCCGCACGCGTCGAGGAGGAGGCCGGGCCCGTCGACGTGTGGGTCAACTGCGCCTTCACCTCGGTCTTCGCGCCCTTCGACCAGATCAAACCGGCCGAGTTCCGCCGGGTCACCGAGGTGAGTTACCTGGGCTACGTCTACGCCACCATGGCCGCGCTCGGCTACATGAAGCCCCGCAACCGCGGCACCATCGTTCAGGTCGGTTCGGCGTTGGCCTACCGCGGGATTCCCTTGCAGACGGCCTACTGCGGCGCCAAGCACGCGATTCAGGGATTCCATGAGGCACTGCGGTGTGAACTGCTGCACGACAAGAGCAACATCCACGTGACCATGGTGCAGATGCCCGCGGTCAACACCCCGCAGTTCGACTGGGTGCTGTCCCGGCTGCCGCACCATGCCCAGCCGGTGCCGCCGATCTATCAACCGGAATTCGCCGCCCGGGCGGTGCTGTTCGCGGCCGACCATCCCAAGCGGCGGGAGTACTGGGTGGGCTCCTCGACCATGGGCACGCTGGCGGCGAACGCGGTGGCCCCCGGTCTGCTCGACCGCTACCTCGCCAGAACCGGGTACAAGGCCCAGCAGACCGAGCGCTCCCAGGCCTCCGATGCCCCGGTCAACCTGTGGCGGCCCGCCGACGGTCGCGAGGGCCAGGACTTCGGCGCGCACGGTGACTTCGACGACACCTCCAAGGACCGGGATCCACAACTGTGGGCCTCCCACCATCACGGCGTGCTGGCGGCCGGTGCCGGGGGCCTGGTGGCGGCGGTAGCCGCGCTGAGCCGTCGCAGGGGATCACGTCGGCAGAACTCAGGACGGTAACGCCAGGCCGGCATCGCACCGGCAGGGCTGTGGCCGGCAGGGCTGTGGCCGGCAGGGCTGGGCCGGCAGAACTGAGGCCGGCAGAACTGAGGCCGGCAGATCTGAGGCCGGCAGGGCTGAGGCCGGCAGGGCTGAGGCAGTGGTTCGCGGTGCGACGACACCCCGAGACGCTGACTGCTTAGCGTGGATCCCTGCTTGTTCAAGGCTCGGAGCGCGCCCCCTCATGTCTATCGGACTCGATGCTCTGCTGCCACTTGCCCGCCGAGCCGGTCCTGTTGGTACCGGTTAGTACCGCACCGGGCGGTGCCGGACCAAACTGTTCCTGACATAGGCGGCCACCAGTTCATCCACCGCTGCCTGGCACTCGGCACAGCGCGGGCACAGCGACGCAGAGCCCCAGCCACGGCCCGGTTCCGGAAAGCCGATCCGCGGCGGCCGGTCGTGGTGGGTGGCCAGCGCTGCCGTCTCCACGTCGTAGGCGTGTTCCAGCACCCCGACCCGGCACGCGCCGCCCTGCCGGTCGAGGTCGGCGCCGCGGTACTCGATGGCGACTATGAATGCGCCTCGCACGGTGGCGTCCACCGTCGGCATCGGCTGGCTGGCACTCGGCGCCTCGTCAGCGACGGACGGACGAGCGGTTGCCGACCCGAAGCCAGATGAGCAACACGATGACGGCCCCGATCACCGAACCGATGATGCCCGACGGTTGGAAGAACCCGTTCTGGGAATCCTTGTGGAAGATCAGGTAACCGAGAAAGCCGCCGACGAACGAACCGATGATGCCGATCAGGATCGTCATGGGGATCGACAGGTCCTGCTTGCCCGGCACGATCAGGCGGGCAAGCGCGCCGGCGATGAGGCCGACGATGATCAAGCTGATGATAAGGCCGAGCATGATCCACTCCTTGGGGTCTGGTGGGTGCCCGGGTGAGGGGCCGGCCACACGGAGGCCGGCCCCTCACCCGGATCAGCGTTAGCGCTGGTCGCCGCGGATCTCGGTCTGCGGGTCCTCGATCTGCTCCTTGCGGACCTGCTCGGACACGGTCTCCTCGGAGGTGACCGTCTCGGTGGACAGCCGGACCCGCTCCACCGGAACGGTCTCCTTCTCCACCACCGGGCGCTCGGCGTGCAGGGTCACCTCGTGCTCCTCCTCGGTGAGGTCACCACCGGACATCGCCTGCCCCACGTTGCCTTCGGTGATCGGCTCACGCTCCAGGCGTACCTCCTCGTGGCTCACCGGCACCGTCTGGCTGACGTTCTCGGTCACGATGTACTTGCGCAGCCGAGCCCGGCCGGCTTCGACGTTCTGGGTGCCGACCCGGACCCGCTCCTCGGACCTCGTCATGGCGTCGTCGGTGGTCGGGCCGGAGGTGTCGTGCCCGACCACGCCGGCCTGGCCACTCAGATCCTGCTGGCCGGTCGTGCCCTCGTCGACGTAGTCGTAGTCCTGATCGCCGGTGCCGCCCATGCTGCCCTGGTCGCCCAGGTACCCGCTGTAGTACTGGTACAGCGCCTGCACCTCGGACTCCTCCAGGTGCCCGTCGTTCTCGACGTTCGGCGCGTCCTTGACCATGGCCTTGGACACGGTCAGAACCAGGTTGTCGCCCTCGGCGCGCGAGCCGTACAGCGGCGCGAACGACTCCTTGGTCCCGAACAGGCCGGTGCTGACGGTGACCCACTGCGGGTCGCCGGTGGCGTCATCGAGATAGATCTGCCCGATGCGGCCGATCTTGTCACCGCTGGTGTCGACGGCGTTCTTGCCGATCATCGACTGCAGCTGCTCTGGTGCCATCATGAAAGTGCTCCCTCATTGGTCTCGCCCGGATGGGCCGAACGGCGCGGTACGCAGCTCTACGTCCGCGATGTTTGGTGTTACTTCCACTGGTTGAACGCTATGGGGATCGGTGGTGGCTCACCGTCAAACCGGAGGCCGCTGTGGAGGCGGCGATCCGAAGTTTTCGTTACCGGGTGCTTCTCACCCGGGATCAGGCGGCTCGCTGCGCCTGCCGGCTGGTCATCGTCAGGTCCAGCTGTACCGGCAGGCCAGGATCGTCCAGCGCCTGCCGGGCATGCCGGACCGCGTTGGACTCGATCCGCCGCCGCAGTCCCGGCAGGTCGGCGCTCTCCTCCAGGGTGGCAGTGATGACCAGAGTCGGAGCGAGCGGGTCCCCGATCAGCCGAGCCTTGGCCGCGTGCACACCGGGGTAACTGCCGATCTCTTCGGCCACGGCATCGGTCAGAGCCGCCGCGGACAGCGTGGTACGCCCGGCCGAGCGGTCGCCGGTCAGCGGCAGGTCACCGGCACGGTCGGTGGAGAACAGCAGCGCCAGCAACCACCGCAGCGCCAACAGCGCGATGATCGCCGCGACGGCGGCAATGACCGGCCAGAGCCAGTCACCGTGCCGGCCGAAGTAGTCGCTCAGCTGGTCCGACACCAGCACCTCATGCTTGGTGGCCCGGCCGAACGCCCCGAATCCCGCGAGCGCTCCGGCGACGCCGGCCGCGATGAGCGCCACGGCGAACAGGATCAGCATGGCCCGGTTGGTGCGATCGGCATGCATCAGCGACTCCTCGTACTTACCTCGACCGACAGCGCCGGCGGGTTCTGGAGTTCCAGGGTGTCCAGGCGCTGCTGGGCGGTGGCGATGGTGGGTTCGCGCAAGCTCTCGGCGGTGAACGGCTGCAGGCCGGCCGTGGTGGCCGCGACCTTCACCTTGCGCCGGCCCACCGACACCGAGGCGGAGTTGATGCCGTCGATATCACTGACGGCCGAACGGATCGTGCCGGCAACGCCGCGGCGGGTGTATGCGGCGTCGGTAGTCTCCGAGCGCACGGCGAGCCGGCTCGGCCTGCCGCGCTTCAACTCGGCGGCCAGCAACAGCAACCCGGCAACCGCCAGCAGGATGCAGGCCACCCGGACGCTGCCCTGTTGCCACGGGGTCCGCCGGGTCCAGTCGTAGAGGTGCGGCCAGTCGATGACCGCGGGATCGCGGCCCAGCCGCTGCGCGACCACCTCGACGGCGACCACAACACCGGCGGCGATCAGGGCAAGGCTCAGCAGTGCGGCCAGCAGCCGGTTGACAAGTCTCATCAAGCTTCGCTCCTCCCCCTGATCAACGTACCCGGCGGGCCGGCTGGGCAAGGGTGGTCGCCAGGTCGGTGACCTGGATGGTCACCTCGGGCACGTGCAGCCCGGTCAGCTCCGCCAGCCTGGATCGGACGTGTTCGCGGACCGCTGCCGTCACGGCAGGTACCGAAGCCGGCCAGCGAACACTGATCTCCAGTCGGATCAGCGCGATCGAACCGTCGACATGGGCCGATGCCTTGGGCAGGCCGGTGAGGCTGGTCGCGCGGACACCGAGCCCGCCGGCGCCCGACAGCGACCGGCCGAGCAGCCGGGGCGCCGCCGCGCCGGCGTCGGGTATCTCCACCGCGGCCTGGGCGGCCAGCTTGGCGACCACCGACTCGCTGATGCTGATCGTGCCCATCTCGTTGCGACCGGCGGCCGGGCCGTCCGGGTTCGGTCGCGGCGGCCCGGCCGGGTTCTCGGTGACGGCGGTCGCGGTC
>NZ_DASVQG010000066.1:0-12564 GCF_036389215.1 Jatrophihabitans sp. | reverse complement strand
GACGGTGGCGTTGTTATTGACCTATCCGGGATGAATTATGTCCGAGTGAGCCGGCAGGCTAGAACGGCGACGTGTGGAGGCGGAGCATTGCTTCGCGACTTCGACCTAGCCACCGCCCGATCGGGACTCGGAACCACCTTGGGGATTGTTTCCTCCACGGGCGTCGCGGGGCTTACCCTCGGCGGTGGGCTCGGCTGGCTGATGGGTCGGTTAGGGCTCGCTTGCGACAACTTGATCAGCACCCGCTTTGTCCTGACGAATGGAACCGTCGTTGTCGGGGGAGAGGCAGACGGCCAGGATGCTGATCTGGCCTGGTGCATGAGGGGCGCAGGATCGAGTATGGGTATAGCCACAGAGCTGACCTTTAATTTGCATCCCGTCAGGTGGGTGGTCGCTGGATCAATTGCTTTTCCCATTGGACGCGCGGCTGAGACGTCCAAAAGACTCGACGCCCTTCTTCGCCATGGGCCGGACAGTCTTACGGTCTCTCCTTCGTTCGTTAACCGGAAGGGCGAAGAGGTTTTCATCCTAGATATATGTTTGTACGAAGGAAAGAAAGCAGACCAAGGATCACAATACTTGAGTAGTATCGCCAGCTTCCCGTATGCGACCCGACATACTTTGCGAAAACGACGGTATGTCGATTGGCAGCATGCCCTCGACGACGGAAGCCGGTCCGGACTGCGCTCCTACTGGAAGACCGTAGATGTCGAATCCCTGGACGACTGTGCGGACATCGTCGCGGGCGCGTTCGCGGCCTGCCCGTCTCGTGACACGATCGTCTCGTTCGATCACATTCATGGCGTCGCCTCACGTATTCCGACCCGTCCGTCCTGTTTGGCTGAGAGGTACTCGCGGCTTGCGGTGCTGATCAACTCAAATTGGCGATATACGGCGGGTGACCGTTCGAACCTTGACTGGGCGGACGAGCTCTGGCACGCCCTAACGGCTAGTCGGCCCGCTCACAGCGCATACGGCAACTATTTGCCCGACTCATCGCGTCGACGAGACCAACGCGTGTATGGCACACACTGGACTAACGTCCGTCGGATGAGGCAACGCTATGATCCTGTTGGCGCACTCAGCTACGAATCCGAGGAGGCCGGCGAGGTGACTATCTCAGAGTGAGTCCGAAAGTCGTTAGGTATACGATCGTGGCTAGATTGGCTGCGTTGACTCTCAATGACGGCGCATCTCGATGGACGTCCCAAGCAGCCAGTTCTCGAAGGACGGAGTGGAGCTAGGTATGGAAGGTAAGGTGCTCGTCACCGGTTCGAGCGTTGACGACGAACTACTGGAGCCACTGAGACAAGCCGGGCTAACGGTGAGTAATCCGAAGCATCTCCTGACCGAGCCTGAGCTCAGGCAAGAATTGGCGAGCGCGGTCGCGTATTTGTTGGGCGGGGAAGAGTATGCCACCGCGAACGCGATCAGCGACGCTGGATCTTTGAGGGTCATCGCGTTCCTCGGCGTCGGATACGAATCTTTCATCGACGCGCCGTCCGCCTCACGCCGAGGGATCCGCGTCACGAATACGCCAGGGACACTAACCAACTCAGTTTCGGAATTCACGGTTGGGCTTATACTGAATGCCACGCGCCGTATCACTCAGTATGTCAACTCATACCGGCGAGGCGAACGGGGCACCGAGGAGAAGCAGCGCGATCTGGAGAGCATGACGGTGGGCATCATCGGTCTAGGCAATCTCGGAACCCAGATTGCCCGGCTCGTTGGATCGTTCGGCAGTGAACTATTGTATTACTCACGCACCCGGAAGCCAGATCTTGAATCTGAGCTGGGCCTTCGGTTCTGCTCCCTCGTTGAACTAGTAGAGTCGAGCGACGTAATAGTAGTTATGACGCCGGGCAACGAAACGACTCATGGCATGCTAAATAGCTCGGTGCTTTCCCGCGCACGGCCCGGCTCTATCTTGATTAACACCGCGCGGCGCGAGGTAGTTGATCCGGCTGCGCTGCGTGAAGGGCTAAAGTCGGGTGCCATCTCGGTTGCCGCGTACGACGATTTCTACGAGGGTGAGATCGGGAGCGAGCTGCTGCGCGACTTTTCAGACGACCGGTTGTTGGTCACCGGTCATATCGCTTCTCTGACCTCCAACGCTCGCGACGGCATGGCCAGGATGGCAGTGCAATCGATCCTCAACATTCTGGCTGACGGCAAAGACGAACACATTGTCAACCGTGACGATTTAATTAACTGACCGACGCGCCACGTCGTTGGGGCGGGGTGGGTCATGCTGGCTGCCTCATCGATGTGGACCTCACGAGGATGCCAGGTGGTCGGATGAGAAAATGCATACTCGTGCTCGGTTATGGGATCCTCGGCGGGCGCGTGGTGGATGAGATCGCGCGGGCATATCCTGACGCGGACGTTCACGTTGGCGGGCGAGATGCCGAACGACTAAGTAAGCGGGTCAACCTGACTCGGTACGCGTCGCTAAACTACGGGCCTGCTGCCGACCTACATCCGGTCCCGATTGATGTTTTGCGTTCGGATGAGTTGGCTAGCCTTCTGCGCACGATCAAGCCCGATCTCATTCTGAATACGACGTCGCTCGTTCCGTGGTGGCGAATCGATATGCTGCCGGCTACGTCGCAGGCGCGCTTGAAGGAGGCGGGATCGGGAATTTGGGCAGCCCCCGACCTGCTGCCCGCGCTTCGTGTGCGTGAGGTGCTGACGCGGGTCGAATATGCGGGTATGTTCGTGAACGGCTCGTATCCGGATTTGATTAATATGTTGATTCACGACCCGAACGTCGGGCCGATCTGCGGCGTGGGCAACGTGGCTAATGTGGTACCCGGCATACGCCTTGCGTGCGCCGAGCTGCTGGGTTGTAACGTCTGCGAGATCCAAGTCCGGCTTGTTGCTCACCATTACGTTGCGTACAACGTGCCAGTTACCGGAACTACGAATGGCGCGCCCTGCCGGCTTCAAGTGATAAGAAGGGGGATCGACGTCAGTGACCGACTAAGTCAAGAACTGGTCTTCAGAACAGTTGCATCAAAGTTCGCGCGAGTGAAAGGCATCGGAGGCGAGGCCGTTGCGGTTAGTTCTGCGATGTCAGTCATCAACCCCCTACTGCTGGGTTCGCGCGCCGACTGCCACGCCCCCGGGGTTGCCGGTCTCCCTGGTGGCTATCCAATTGTCATCGACCATCGCCGAGTCCGTCTCGACTTGCCCTCAGGCATGTCGGTTGACGAGGCAACTTCTATCAATTCGCATGGCGGACAGTGGGACGGCATTCAAGCGGTCACTTCTGAAGGCGAAGTAGTCGTTACTGACAGGGCGTCGAGAATTTGCAAGGACCTTCTCGGATACGATCCTGATGGTGTGACTGCTGCAAACTGCGAGGCGAAGGCGTTCGAGATGATTGAAAAGTTCGAGCGGTACTCCTCGGCGGTTGGGGTCTAGACGTGGTACCGGGAGAGGTCTGCGTTCTCGGCGCTGGCATCATCGGTCTTCTAACGGCTAGGTGTCTGCAGGGGCGTGGATATACGCCTACGCTGATTAGTAATACTGACCCACGCTCGTCTAGCTCCGCGGCGGCGGCGGGGATAATGTTGCCTACTTTTCCGTTTCATCCAACTTCTACCGAGTTTAAGCGGAGACTTCGATGGATGGCGGATAGTATTTCCTACCTTTCGAAATACCGAGAAGGTCAGTTCTACACGACTGTTCGACACGTGGAGTTTTTCCGCCGAGGCGTTGCAGAGGGCCAGATACCGGCGGACTGGCTGTTCCAGTCCGGGATTTATGACCGCAGTGCGCTAGTCACGCTGAATTTCGATGTTGACGGTTTCGGTGAGTATGCGTGGCTGGACGTGCCACATTTCGATACGGTTTCCCTCCTTGAGGCTTTCTATGCGGACTTCCTAGAAGCGGGTGGTGTCCACCTCGTTCAAACGGTCGATAGGTCGACTGTCGAATCCGTGTCAGCGTCCCATGTGTTCAATTGCTTAGGCATAAACGCAGGTTCAATGTTCGGTGATCACACCTTAGAGCCAGTGTTTGGGCAGGCGATTCGCTATCCGCCATCACGATGGAGATTCGGACTTGGCATGGGCGACTTTTTTGTTTTGTCAAGCCAGTTCGGATTTTACCTCGGTTCGCCGTTTATCCGAGGTGACGGCGTCTTCGGCCCGAAGCGTGTGCACTACGAGGACTTATCAAAATTCTTAAGAACGACTCTACCGAAGGCCGCCGCAGTTGTCGGTCTGGAATTCGACGGCTCGCAATTGGGGCCGCCTCTCGAGACGGTATCCGGCATCCGTCCGTTTCGTCCGGGCGGAGCGCGGGTCGAGGTCGAAAGGTCGGGAAGCAAGCTCGTAGTCCACAATTACGGTCATGGTGCGCATGGCTGGGCGGCGGGGTGGGGTGCGGCAGTTGAGGCTGTTACGAAATGGGAAGGGTATCTTCATGGAATCCAAGGCCTTAAGGGACCTCGCGCGGCAATTGAAGGAACGAGCGACTGGGGCATTTAGACGTTCGGGACCGCGATTGTGAAGGGCTCTCGTCGGGAAGTTCGCCATGTAGTTTGGGACTGGAACGGGACGCTCCTGGACGATCTTGCAGCCACCGTAATCGCCACACGCGCGTCTCTCAGAGGCTTAAGTCGGGTTAAGGTTTCGGTCGGCGAGTATCGACAAATTTTCGCGCGACCCGTAAGGCCTTTCCACGAAGCACTCGTCGGCCGGGCGCTGAGTGATTCGGAATGGTGCACTGTGAACGATCGGTTCTACGACTGCTACAGGCGACTTGAAAGCCGTGTACGATTAGCCGACGGCGCACGGATAGCCTTGGAGAGCTTTCATCGCGCCGGAATCGTCCAGTCAGTTCTTTCACGTACGCGTCACGAGCGGTTGGTGGCGGCCGTCGAGAAATACGAGTTGACGGACTACTTTAGCATCGTTGATGGAGCAACGGACCATTTAGATTCGTCGAAGTCTCTTGCATTACGGCGACACCTTGCGGTAGCGGGAACGGATCCAGAGTCGGTAGTAATGGTTGGCGATACGGTAGACGACGCGGCCGCAGCTGGAACAGCTCGTCTCGGCTGCCTGCTAGTCGCTGGATGCTCGTTTGAGACGATGGCCAAGCTCCAAGCGGCTGGGCAGGTGGTAAACGATCTAAGTGACGTTGTCGCTGTACTGTTGCATCGTACTGGATAAGATTCCGCATCTGTACTGAGGTTCGGCTGTTAACCCGCCCGACTGATGCAGGGGCTCATCAGAGCTGACTTCGGTGCCGCCTGGCCCTCTCCGGCCACGAATCATTACTCGCTAGTCGACCTCCGTCGGGCGCTGTCAACGGGTGCTTACCGCACAAATGTTAAAATTACAACGTTGTGCGCCGCCAGGGACTCGAACCCCGAACCCGCTGATTAAGAGTCAGCTGCTCTGCCAGTTGAGCTAGCGGCGCGTACAACATCTGTGCCCGTTGGCGGTGGGCACGGGACAGAACCCTAGCAGAGCCCGCCGGGCCCCTCGAAATCGGCGGGCCGCCCGCGAGACCCGGCAGCAGCCCCGTCCAACCAGGCCCACCAACCCCGCGTTGACCACCCCGCACCCCTGTGGTTGGGTTGTCGCCAACGACGGCAGTGAAGGAAGTCCGGTGCGAATCCGGCGCGGTCCCGCCACTGTCACCGATGAGCGGACCCCGCTACATCACGGCCTCGCGGCTGGAAGATGGGGCGAGCGAGCCCGGCACACACCGGGCGGATTCGGGAGCCAGGATACTTCGGCCGTCGGAGCAGCCCCAGGGCGTGGACACCCGACGGAGGTTTCGAACGATGACGGCAGCCCGGCACGTCCGGCGATGCCCACGACGCGGGCAGTAGATGTCACGCCTCCCGGTCGCCGCCGGCCTGAGCCTCGGCGTGCTGGCCGACGAGCTGCTCGGCGACCCCCGCCGCGGCCATCCGGTCGCCGGCTTCGGCACCGCCGCGGCCGCGCTGGAGCGCCGGCTCTATCACGACACCAAGCTTGCCGGCGGCCACTACCTGCTGGCCTGCGTGCTGCCGGTGCTGGCCACCGCCGCCCTGATCGAGCGCCGCACCACCCAGCACCCCACAACCCGAACCCTCGCCATCGCCGCCGCGACCTGGACGGTGATCGGCGGCCGTAGCCTGCGCCGGATCGCCGCCGAGCTGGCCACCGCGCTCACCGACGACGACATCACAGGCGCCCGCGCCCTGATCCCGAGCCTGTGCGGCCGTGACCCGGACAAGCTGACCGGACCCGGCCTGGCCCGGGCCACCGTGGAATCGGTCGCTGAGAACACCTCCGACTCGGTGACCGCACCGCTGTTCTGGGGCGCCGTCGCCGGGCTGCCGGGCCTGCTCGGCTACCGCGCCATCAACACCCTGGACGCGATGGTCGGCCACCGCTCGCCCCGCTACGCCCGGTTCGGCACCGCCGCCGCCAGGCTGGACGACGTCGCCAACCTCATCCCCTCAAGGCTGACCGCCGTCCTCACCGTCGCCCTCGCCGGCCAGGTCGGCGGCTCACCCGCCGCGGCCTACCGCGCCTGGCGCTCCGACGCCGCCGCCCACCCCAGCCCGAACGCGGGCCAGTGCGAGGCCGCCGCCGCCGGTGCCCTCGGCGTGCTGCTCGGCGGGCCTACGAACTACCGGACCCACACCGAGATCCGCCCGCTCCTCGGCACCGGCCGGGCCCCGGAACCACAGGACATCGCGCGGGCGACCCGGCTGAGCCACCTGGTGCAGTACGCCACGCTGGCCGTCCTGGTCACCGCGATCCTGCTGCGCGAGGCCAGCAGGGCAGGGGACACCGCATGAAGGGCTCGCTGCTGGTCGCCGGCGCCAGCTCGGACGCCGGCAAGAGCCTGTTCACCGCCGGCCTGTGCCGGTTGCTGGCCCGCCGCGGCGTCTCGGTGGCCCCGTTCAAAGCGCAGAACATGTCCAACAACTCCGCGGTCGCCGCGGACGGCGGCGAGATCGGCCGGGCCCAGGCACTGCAGGCCCAGGCCTGCGGCATCGAGGCCAGCGTGCTGATGAACCCGGTGCTGCTCAAGCCCGGCAGCGACCGGCGCTCGCACGTCCTGCTGCACGGCCGTCCCTACGCCGAGGCCGGTGCGCTGGACTACCGGGAGCTGAAGTCGGCGCTGCGCAAGGAGGTGCTGGCCAGCTACGACGAGCTGCGCCAGCGCTACGACGTGGTGATCTGCGAGGGCGCCGGCAGCCCCGCCGAGATCAACCTGCGCGAGAGCGACCTGGCGAACATGTGGCTGGCCGACCAGCGCGACCTGCCCACCGTGGTCATCGGCGACATCGACCGGGGCGGCCTGTTCGCCGCGCTCTACGGCACCCTCGCGCTGCTCGGCGAGCGCGACCAGTCCCTGATCGCCGGCTTCGTGGTGAACAAGTTCCGCGGCGACGACCGGCTGCTCACGCCGGGACTCGACATGCTGACCAACCTCACCGGACGCCCGGTGTTCGGGGTGCTGCCCTGGCTGCCCGACCTGCGGCTGGACGCCGAGGACTCGCTGTCCACCCCGCTGGCCCTGGACGGCGGCGCGCCGGCCGGCAACGAAGGGCTGACGGTGGCCGCGATCCGGCTGCCCAGGACGTCCAACTCCACCGACGTGGACGCCCTCGGCGCCGAACCGGGCGTGACGGTGCGCTGGACCGTCTCCCCGGCCGAGGTCGCCGCCGCCGACCTGGCCGTGCTGCCCGGCAGCCGCGCCACGGTGGCCGACCTGGCCTGGCTGCGCGACCAGGGGCTCACGGCCGCCCTGGCCGGCCGTGCAGAGCAGGGCCGCCCGGTGCTCGGCATCTGCGGCGGCTACCAGATGCTGGCCCGCACCATCGTCGACGAGGTCGAGTCCGGGGCCGGGGCCGTGCGGGGGCTGGGCCTGCTGCCGGTGATGGTTCGCTTTCAGCAGGAGAAGATCCTGGGCCGCCCCACCGGCACCGCGCTCGGGGCCGAGGTCACTACCGGCTACGAGATCCATCACGGGATCAGCTCGCTGCTGCCGAGCCAGAGTAGCGACGCCGAACCATTTCTGGACGGCTACCGGGTCGGCGCGGTGTGGGGCACCACCTGGCACGGCGCCTTCGACAGCGACGAGTTCCGCCGCCGGTTCCTGAGCCAGGCAGCCGAGCTCGCCGGACGCGACTTCACCCCCGCACCGGACACCGACATCGCGGCCAACCGGATCCGCCAGCTCGACCGGCTGGCCGACGCCCTTGAGGCAGGCCTCGACGTCGACGCCCTGACCACCCTGATCACCAGCGGCGCACCTGCAGCACTGCCGTTCCTTCCCCCGGGAGCACCGACCACATGACGACGACCTCCGGCGACCAGGCCCAGACCGGCAATGCCGTGGGTAATTCCCATACCGGTAAAGCTAATTCCGGCAAAGCCCCTACCGAGCATGGCTATCCGTTCTCCGCGGTGTTCGGCGCTGAGGCGATGCGGCTGGCGCTGCTGCTCAACGCGGTGTCGCCCGCGATCGGCGGTGTGCTGGTGCGCGGCGAGAAGGGCACCGCCAAGTCGACGGCGGTCCGGGGCCTGGCCGCGCTGCTGCCCGCCATCGACGTGGTGTCCGGCTGCCGGTTCGGCTGCGACCCGGCCGCTCCCGAACCGCACTGCCCCGACGGCCCGCACGCCACCGGCCCGCACGCCACCGCCCCGCACGCCACCGGCCCGCACGCCGATCACCCATATGTCGACAGCCCGAACGGCGCCGACCCGCACACCCGCGGCACCACCGAAGCGGTGACCGTCCCGGCCCGGCTGGTCGAACTGCCGGTCGGCGCCTCCGAGGACCGGGTGATCGGCTCGCTGGACCTGGAACGAGCGCTGGCGCACGGCGTCCGGGCCTTCGAACCGGGGCTGCTGGCCAGCGCGCATCGGGGCATCCTCTACGTCGACGAGGTGAACCTGCTCGCCGACCACCTGGTGGACGTGCTGCTCGACGCCGCCGCGATGGGCCGCAACCACGTCGAGCGTGACGCCGTCTCGGTCAGCCACCCGGCCCGGTTCGTCCTTATCGGCTCGATGAATCCGGAGGAGGGCGAGCTGCGGCCGCAGCTGCTGGACCGGTTCGGTCTGACCGTGGACGTCTCGGCCAGCCGGGACCCCGCGGTCCGGGTGGAGGTGGTCCGGCGGCGGCTGGACGCCGATGCCGACCCGGCCGGCTTCGCCGAGCGGTGGTCGAAGGCAGAGGCCGAGCTCGCCGACCAGATCGTCGCCGCCCGAGCGCTGCTGCCCGAGGTGGTGCTCAGCGACGCGGCGCTGCGCCAGATCGCCGAGGTGTGCGCGGCCTTCGACGTCGACGGGATGCGCGCCGACATCGTCACCGCCCGGACCGCCGCCGCGCACGCCGCCTGGCACGGCCGCACCTCGGTCACCGAGGACGACGTCCGGGCCGCGGCGCTGCTGGCGCTGCCGCACCGCCGCCGGCGCAACCCGTTCGACCAGCCGGGCCTGGACGCCGACGCCCTGGACGAGGCGCTGGAACGCGCCCGCGACACCGAGCCGGAACCGCCGGAACCCGACCCGAGCGGCGGCGGCGCGCCGACTGAGGAAGCCAGCGACGGACCGCAGGACACCACGCAACCGCGGGACACCCAGCAACCGCAAGGGAATCAACCACCGGACAGCGCGAGCAATCAGGACAGCACCGGTCCGCAGAGCAGTAACACCACGAACCAGCCCACCGGTAAGCCCGGCCGGGCCAAGGTGCTGCGCGGAACCGGCGGCTCGCTGGCCACTCCCGGCCGCCGGGCCGCCGCCCGGACCGGGCGGGAGCGCACCGTCCGCGCCCTGCCGGCCGGCAGCCAAGCCGGCCCCATCCACCTGCGCGCCACCGTGGCCGCCGCCGCCCCGCACCAGCTCGGCCGGGGCCGCACCACCGGCCCGCTCGAGCTAGCCGGCCAGGACCTGCGCAGAGCCGACCAGCGCGGCAAAGAGGGAAACCTGGTGCTGTTCGTGGTCGACGCCAGCGCGTCGATGGCCGCCCGGGCCCGGATGGGCGAGGTGAAGGCCGCCATCCTGTCGCTGCTGCTGGATGCCTACCAGCGCCGGGACAAGGTGGGCCTGATCACCTTTCGCGACAAGGGTGCCGAGCTGGTGCTGCCGCCGACCGGCTCGGTCTCGCACGCCGCCAAGCGGCTGGAGGAGCTGGCCACCGGCGGGCGCACCCCGCTGGCGGCCGGCGTCGCCAAGGCCGCGCAGGTGGTCCGGACCGAGTTGCTGCGCGACCCGCTGCGCCGTCCGCTGATCGTGCTGATCACCGACGGCCGGGCCGACACCCGTGCCGCAGCCCGGGCCGGAGCAGGATTGCACCAGCACGACATGGTGATCATCGATTGCGAGCGTGGAGTGGTCCGGCTGGGCCTGGCGCAACGGCTGGCCTATGACCTGCACGCGCAGTACCTGCCGCTGGCCGAGGTCACCAGCGAGCCGCTCACCACCCTGGTCACCGATTGGCGGGCCGCCTGATGCCACAAGGAAAACCGGAGTCCGTTCCGGAGGACGGCCTGACCACCCGGCAGCGGCGCAACCGGCCGCTGACCATGGTGCACACCGGCCCGATGAAGGGTAAGTCGACCGCGGCCTTCGGCATGGCGCTGCGGGCCTGGAACGCCGGCCTCAGCGTCGGGGTGTTCCAGTTCGTCAAGAGCGCCAAGTGGCGGGTCGGCGAGGAGTCCGCGTTCGCCGCGCTGAACACCGTCCACCAGAGCACCGGCCAGGGCGCCCCGGTGGCCTGGCACAAGATGGGGGAGGGCTGGTCCTGGATCCAGCGGCCCGGCACCGAGGCCGACCACGCCGCCGACGCCCAGGAGGGCTGGCGGCAGATCCAGCGCGATCTGGCCGCCGAGACCTACCGCTTCTACGTCCTGGACGAGTTCACCTACCCGATGAAATGGGGCTGGGTCGACCCGGACGAGGTGGTCGCCACCCTGGCGGCCCGGCCGGGCAACCAGCACGTGGTGATCACCGGCCGCGACGCCGCGCCGGCGCTGGTCGAGTACGCCGACCTCGTCACCGAGATGACCAAGGTGAAGCATCCGATGGACGCCGGCCAGAAGGGGCAGCGGGGTATCGAGTGGTGAACGTGCCGCTGAACCCGCCGCCAGACCTGCCGCTTAACCTGCCCCGCCTGGTGATCGCCGCCCCGGCCAGTGGCACCGGCAAGACCATGGTCGCCACCGGGCTGCTGGCCGCGCTGCGCCGGCAGGGCCTGGAGGTCAGCTGCCACAAGGTGGGCCCGGACTACATCGACCCCGGCTACCACGCGCTGGCCGCCGGCCGGGTGGGCCGCAACCTCGACGCCTGGCTGGTCGGCGAGGACCGGATCGCCCCGCTGCTGCGGCACGCCGCCAGCACCCCGCGACCGGCCGACATCGCCGTCATCGAGGGCGTGATGGGCTTGCACGACGGCGCGGTCGGCCGGGGCGGTTTCGCCTCCACCGCCCACATCGCCCGGCTCACCGGCTCACCGGTGCTGCTGGTGCTGGACACCACCGCGCAGGGCCGGTCCGCTGCCGCGCTGGTGCTCGGAATGCAGTTGTTCGACAAGGGGATCCGGATCGCCGGGGTGATCCTGAACCGGGTCGGCAGTGACCGGCACGAGCTGCTGCTGCGGCAGGCGCTGGAGGAGGTGGGCGTGCCGGTGGTCGGCTCGATCGGCCGGTCCGCGGCGGTGGTCACCCCGTCCCGGCACCTGGGCCTGATCCCGGCCGCCGAACGGCACGACGAGGCCGAGCGGACGGTG
This sequence comes from Jatrophihabitans sp., assembly GCF_036389215.1. GTDB lineage: Bacteria > Actinomycetota > Actinomycetes > Mycobacteriales > Jatrophihabitantaceae > Jatrophihabitans_A. Next base: position 804 of record NZ_DASVQG010000066.1, on the reverse strand, counting down.
ACCGCGCTCGCCGACCTGATCGAGGCCAGCGTGGACCTGGCGGCGGTGCGGGCCATCGCCGGGTCGGCGCCGGAACTCACCGCACCGGCCTGGGACCCGGCCGCCGAGGTGGAGCGGGTCGCCAGCGGGGTGCCGGTCGCGGTGGCGTCCGGGCCGGCGTTCACCTTCAGCTACGCCGAGACCGCCGAGCTGCTGGCCGCCGCCGGGGCGGACGTGCGGCCGTTCGACCCGACCCGCGACACCGCGCTGCCCACCGGCAGCCGGGGCGTGGTGATCGGCGGCGGCTTTCCCGAGGTGCATGCCGAGGCGCTCTCGGACAACGCCGGCCTGCGCGCCGACCTCGCCGCCTTCGACGGGCCGATCGCCGCCGAGTGCGCCGGCCTGCTGTACCTGGCGGCCGAGCTGGACGGCAAGCCGATGGTCGGCCGGATCCAGGCCCGGGCCCGGATGACCGGCAAGCTGACGCTTGGCTACCGGGAGGCGGTCGCCGAGGCCGACTCGGCGGTGGCCCGGGCCGGTGAGCGGGTGCACGGCCACGAGTTCCACCGGACGGTGACCGACCCGGCGCACGGCGAGGTGGCGGCCTGGCGCTACGCGGGCGACCAGGGCGGCAGCCGGCAGGGCTTCAGCGTCGCAGGCATCCACGCCTCCTACCTGCACACCCATTGGGCCGGCCAGCCCTCGGCGGCCCAGCGATTCGTCGAGGCCTGCCGGTGAAGGCTGAGCCGATGCTGATCGCCGGGATGGGCGCCAGCTTCGGGGTGTCGGTGCAGGAGGTGCGGGCGCTGCTCGACCTCGCCCTGG
>NZ_DASVQG010000065.1:0-8067 GCF_036389215.1 Jatrophihabitans sp. | reverse complement strand
GCTTTCGCACCGAGCTGCGCTGGCCGCTGGCCGGCAACGACGAGGCGCCGGAGGAGTTGCGCACCCTGGTCCGGCCGTTCACCGGCGCCGCGGAACTGCTGCCGACCGTCACGCTCAAGACCACCAGGACCGCCCACCGGGTGATCGCGCCGGACGGCCGGCTGGTGTTCGAGCTGGCCGACGACGAGATCCGGGCCGTCTCCGAGGGCGCACCGGTGGCGACGCCGCGCTGGCGTGAACTCGAGGTGGAACTCGGGCAGGCCGGCACCGAGGCCCACCTCGACCGGGCGACCAGCCTGCTGCTCGCCCGCGGAGCCTTTGCGTCCCGCTGGAGTTCGAAGTTGCACCGAGCGCTGGTCGGCCAGCCCGAGGACCCGGCCGGGAGCACGGCCGGGGCCGCCTTGACTCCCTACCTGCGCGCCCAGTGCGACGCGCTGACCGCGGGTCATTTCGCGATCTCGCTCAAGCCGTTCGAGGCCGGGGCGAGCAGCCAGCCGCACGAGGCGATCCACCAGACCCGGGTGGCGACCCGGCGGCTGCGCGCCGCGCTGCGGATCTTCGCGCCGCTGTTCGAGGCCGAACCCTCCGCTCGCCTGCAGGACGAGCTGACCTGGTTCGCCGCCGAGCTGGGCGAGGTCCGCGACCGCGAGGTGCTGCGCAGCCGGCTGGCCCGTGCCGTCGACGACCTGCCGGCCTACCTGGTCCTCGGCCCGGTCGGGAGCCGCATCGACGAGGTGCTGCTCACCGAGCTGCGCCAGCACGCCGACGCATTGCTGGCCACCATGCGCGACGAGCGCTACAGCGTTCTCCTGCATGATCTCGCCCGCTGGCGGGAGCAGCCACCGTTCAGCCCGGAAGCCGCCGGCCCGCCCGACCTGCTGGCGGAGTATGTGGCCGCTGCCGAGCGCAAGGTCGCCAGGCGGATGAAGCGCGCGGCCGGCAACAACACCCCTGCCGAGCAACTGCACCAGGCGCGCAAGGCCGGCAAGCGCGCCCGCTACGCCGCCGAGGCAGCGGCGCCGGCGCTGGGCAACGAGGCCAGCAAGATCGCCAAGCGCGCCTCCCGGCTGCAGACCTTGCTCGGTGAGCACCAGGACGCGATCGTGGCCACCGAGGTGCTTCGCCGGATCGCCGACCAGGTCGCCGACGAGGGCCAGAACGCCTTCACCTACGGCATCCTGGTGGCCGACCAGCGCCGCATCGCGGCAGCCTCGGCGCAAGCCGCCCGGGACAGCACCAGTCGCTGACCGCGCGTCAAGGCGTCGACCGCGTCAGGGCCTCGGCCCGGGTCACGGCCTCAACCGGGTCACGGCCTCAACCGGGTCAGGAGCGGCCGGGTACCACCCGGCCGTAGCGGGCGATGACCTTGTCGAGCTGGAAGCCGAACGAGGCGTACAGGGCTCCGGCGCCCGAAGCGTTCTCCGAGTCGACGTCGAGGCCGGCCTTGGCATAGCCCTGCTCGGCTATCGCCCGCAACGATGCCGCCAGGCAGGCCCGGGCCAGCCCCGCGCCCCGGGCCCGCTGCCGGGTGCCGACCAGGTTCACCCACGCCTCCCCTGGCACCCACTGGGTGACCAGCACGTAGGCCTGCACCTCGCCGCCGGAGTCCAGGCTGACGAACGAGCAGTCCGGCCGGAACGTCCGGGAGCGGACCATGTCACCCCAATCCGCGGCATCGGCCGGAATCGAGCCCCAGTGGGTGCTGAAGGCGTCGTTGTGCGCCAGCCGGACAGCCTCTTCCAGCTCGGCCGAGTACGGCCGCACCGGCAGGTCGGGCGGTGGCGGCACGACGCCGGGCATAGGCCTGGTCATCTCGTGGTGATAGCGCATGATCTTGTAGCCGCGGTGTTCCAGCATCGGACGCACCGAAGCTCCTTCGAGACCGCCGGAAACCCACAGCAGCACCGGCACACCGGGGTGCCGCTGGCCCGCGAGCTCGAGGGCACGCGCCTCCATCCGGTCCATGATCTCGGTGCCCAGGCCCAACCCACGCTGATCGGGACGGACCCCGCCCGCGATGAAGGCCCGGACCTGGCCCTCGAACAGGCCCGTGGAAACCCGCAGTTGGCCGAACCCGGCGAGCACCCCGTCCCGCCATACGCCGACGGTGTCCAGCCGCGGGTCGACGCCCGGCTCCTGTAGCTCCTCGGCCAGCGCCTCGGCCTCGTAGAACTCCTCGGTGCCGTCGGCCTCGCCCAGCAGGTTGGTCAACTCGGCCCACTCGGTCACCGTGTCAGCGCTCAGCGGCTGCCAGCTCACTGTCATGACGCCTCGACTACTCCTGATCTCGGAACGGCTGGCTCTCAGAAGGCCAGCAACTCGGCGCCGTTGTGCCACAGCACCTGCCGCAGCCAATCATCGCCGAAACCCCACTCCACCAGCGACTGAATTTGCCGGGCGTAGCTGTACGGGATGTTGGGAAAGTCGGTGCCCAGCACGATCCGCTCGCCCAGGTCGCGGTAGGCCGCCAGCACGTCCGGCGGCACCGGCGCGATCCTGTCGAGGTACGGGGTGCCCACCATGGTGGTGTCCAGCCGGACGTTGCGGTAGCGGTTCACCAGCGCCAGGTGCTCGGCGTACTCCGGCGCGCCGGCGTGCGCCAGCACGGCCGTCAGCGCCGGATGCCGCCGCAGCACCTCCCCGATCGGCCCCGGGCCGGTGTGCGCACCGGGCAGCGGCCCGGACCCGCAATGCACCACCACCGGCACGCCGGCGTCGCTGAGCAGGCCCCAGGCCTCGTCCAGCACCGCCTCGGCGGGGTCGAAGCCGCCGACCTGGACGTGCACCTTGAACACCCGGGCCCCGGCCTCCAGCGCCTGCCGGACGTAGCCGGTGACGCCGGGCTCGGGAAAGAGGGTGGCGCTGTGCACGGCATCCGGATGGGCGGCGGCGAAACCGGCACACCAGTCGTTCAGCCAGCTGGCCATGCCCGGCTTGTGCGGGTAGCACAGCGTCGGGAACCGCGGCACCCCCAGCTCGTGCAGGGTGGCGATCCGCTCGTCCTCGCTGGTGCGGTAGCAGATCGGCCAGGCGATTCCGTAGTGCTGCTCGGCCTCGTCGAAGTACCGCCAGACCTTGGCCAGCATCGGCTCGGGCAGGAAGTGCACGTGGATGTCGGCCAGCCCCGGCAGCCCGAGCGCCTGCCAGATGCCCGGCACCTGCGCGTCGGTGAGCTGCCCAGCGACCTGGTCCGGGCCGCTGGCCTCCATCAGCCGGTGCTGCCGGGCAGCAGGGTGCCATCCATCAGTCGGTGCGGCCCTTGGCGCGCCGTCCCAGCACCCTGCTGATCTCCCGGTCGGCGTCGCGCTTGGCCAGGTCCTGGCGCTTGTCATAGGTCTTCTTGCCCTTGGCCAGGGCGATCTCGACCTTCACCTTGCCCTCGACGAAGTAGAGCGACAGCGGGACCAGGGTGAGGCCGGACTCCTTGATCTTGCCGACCAGCCGCAGGATCTCACCCTTGTGCAGCAACAGCTTGCGCACCCGGCGCGGGGTGTGGTTGGTCCAGGAGCCGAAGGCGTACTCCGGGATGTGCACGTTGTGCAGGTAGACCTCGCCGTCGTCGATGGTGGCGAAGCCGTCGACCAGCGACGCCCGTCCCAGCCGCAGCGACTTGACCTCGGTCCCCATCAGCACGATGCCGCACTCGTAGGTGTCCACGACCAGGAAGTCGTGCCGGGCCTTCTTGTTCTGCGCGATGATCTTGCGGACCGGGCGGTTGGAGGACGGTGCGGTTGCGGCGGCCATGACAAGCAAGCTACAGCCGGACGTAGAGGCGCAGGGTCAGCCAGGCAGTGACCGCCGCCAGGATCACACCGGAGATCAGGCCGACCCCGCCGGCCAGGATGATGTCGTTGGCCGAGATCGGCTGCAGGATCCGGGATTTCACCTGGTCACCGAGCAGGCCGTCCAGGAAGACCACCTTGGCGACCCAGTTGCCCACCATCGCCAGGATCGCACCGACCACCGCCGCCAGCATCGCCTCGATCACGAAGGGCAACTGGGTCATCCACCGCGACGCCCCGACCAGGCGCATGATGCCGGTCTCGTTGCGGCGCTGCTGGGCCGCGGTCTGGATGGTGTTGGCCATCTGCAGCAGCGCACAGATCAGCACCACGAAGAACATCACGAACGAGCCGACCCGGCCGGTGTCGAAGAGCCGCAGCATGGTCTTGAGGCTGACGTCCTGATTCTGGATCTGCTCGACGCCGGCGACCGTGGAATACCGTGCGGCCACCGGCTGGTAGTCGGCCTTGAGATCGCGCAGCTTGATCGTGAACGACGACGGGATCGCCCCGGGCCCCGCCTCGTCGACCACCTTCTCGCCCAGTCGCTGCTTGGCGATCTGGGTGGCCTGCTCCTCGTTGAGGTACTGCACCCCGGTGATCTGCTGATCGGCGTTCAGCTTGGCCTGCAGCGCCAGCCGCTCGGCAGTGGTGATCTTGTGCTTGCAGGGCGATCCCGGGCTCTGGTTGGAGGTCTCGGTGCACAGGTAGATCGAGACGTTGATCTTGTCCTTGTAGGCCTCCTGGGTCTTGGAGATCTCCTTGTTGATCAGCAGCGCCCCGCCGAGGAAGAACAGCGCGATCGCGGTGGAGAGCACCAGCGCGATCGTCATGCTGGCATTGCGTCGCAGCCCGGTGGCGACTCCGGACATCAGATAGCTGGCGCGCATGAGGGTTCCACTCCGATCGGTGTTCGCTTCTCAGCAGGTGCGGCGGGTGGTGCGGGACGCGCTGTGTGCCGGACCGCCTCAGCGGCCGATGCCATAGACGCCACGGTTCTGGTCGCGGACGATGTGGCCGTACTCGAGTTCGATCACCCTGCGCCGCATCGCGTCGACGATGTTGTTGTCGTGGGTGGCCATCACCACCGTGGTGCCCTTGCGGTTGATCCGCTCCAGCAGGCCCATGATGCCCTGGCTGGTGTCCGGGTCGAGGTTTCCGGTCGGCTCGTCGGCCAGCAGCACCAGCGGCCGGTTGACGAACGCCCGGGCGATGGCGACCCGCTGCTGCTCACCACCGGACAGCTCGTTCGGATACCGGTTGGCCTTGCCCTGCAGCCCCACCATCTCCAGCACCTCGGGAACCGAGCGGGTGATCGAGCGCTGGGACTTGTTGATCACCTCCAGGGCGAAGGCCACGTTCTCGAACACGGTCTTCTTCTCCAGCAACCGGAAGTCCTGGAAGACGCAGCCGATCCCCCGGCGCAGTTCGGGAACCTTGCGGGCGGGCAGCTTGGCGATGTCCTTGCCGTTGACGATGACGCTGCCCCTGGTGGGCACGTCCTCGCGCAGCAGCAACCGCAGCACCGAGGACTTGCCCGACCCGGAGGCGCCGATCAGGAAGACGAACTCGCCCTTGTCGATGTCGAGGGACACCCCGTCCAGGGCGGGCCGGGTGCTGGCGGCATAGATCTTGGTGACGTTCTGCAGCGCGATCACGGGAGGCCATCCTACCGCCCGGTAGGCAGTGCCCCCGGCCACCGCGCCCGCCGGCATCGGGCGGAAAATGCCGTAAACCCTCCGGTGAGCTGGCAGAGGTGCGAAGCTCCGTGCGGATCCGTCCACGACACGGATCCGTCCACGACAAGGAGCGAGCGCTATGGCAGGACGTCTGAACACATTGCGGGTTGCTGTGGCTTCTGCGGCGACAGCCATCGTCGCCGCCGGAGTGCTGGCCTCCCCGGCAGCCGCCATCAACACCTATAACGCCTCACCGGCGCCGGAGCGGACCGAGACCGGTGCGCTGCTGGTCCTGTGGGACACCGACGGCGACGGCGTGGACGACTCGTTCGACTGGCACTGCACCGGCGCCATGATCGACCGCGACACCTTCCTCACCGCCTCGCACTGCATCGTGGACTGGTCGGCCGACCCGTCGCTGGACCACTTCTACGTCTCGCTGGACCAGAACGTGCAGGGCGAGCTGGACGCGGCCGCGGCGCTGGGGTTGTCCGGCGCCGCCGAGGCCCGGTACTTCCTGGCGCACGGCCAGGCGGTGGAGGGCTCGGGCATCGTCGACCCCAGCTACGGGCAGGCCCAGTCGGACCCGCACGACATCGCGGTGGTCGACTTCGCGCACCGCGCGGTCACCCCGGCCGACCGGTGGAGCTTCACCCCCGCCAAGCTGCCCACTGCGGGCCGGCTGTCGGCGCTGAGCTCCAGCCAGCTGGAAGCAGCCCCGTGGCTGGCAGTCGGCTACGGCACCGAGGAGGCGCACACCGGTGGCGGACCGCAGACCCATCCGGGCGGCGGCATCCGGCTGAAGGCCTCGCTCGGCTTCGACGCCCTGAACGCGTCCTGGATCCGGCTGTCCATGATCGAGGCCCAGGGCTACGGCGGTGCCTGCTACGGCGATTCCGGCGGCCCGAACTTCGTGACCCTGAACGGCGTTCTGCTGCTGGCCGGCGTCACGGTCACCGGTGACACGCCCTGCTACGCCACGAATGTCGCCTACCGGACCGACACCGGGTCGGCGCGTTCCTTCCTGGCGCCGTACGTCCGGCTGGCCTGACCCGGGCGCAGAAGGTAGCCGGTTGTGAACCGTTACGGAGCGATTGGCTGTTCGCTGCAATCTTCCTGACCGACCGGAGCATCCTCCAGTAATGGGAACGAGGTGGGCGCCGGCCGCAGGCATCGTGGTGCTCCTGCTCGCGTTGACCGCGTGTACCGGCCGGGGCATCGGAACTCCGGCCGGTCCCGGAACTTCCGCCGGGCTCGGAACTTCTGCCGGTCAGCACGGCGCCGCATCGACGTCCCCGAGCTTCGATGAGCAGGAGAAGGCGAACCGCACGCGTGCCGAGAGCGAGGCACGGCGACTGCTCGCGCTGGCCGAGATCCCGGCGGGTTCGGTGCAGCTCAGCTCGGCACCGGCGGCCCTGCCGGCCCCGGCGATGGGGGACAACGGAGTCGAGACGGCCACCGACCTGGCCAGGTATTGGCAGTTGCCGATGTCGTTTCCGGCAGCCGAGGACTACCTCAAGCAGCACCCGCCGGCCGGCTTGACGCAGTGGGGCGGCAGCGCCGAAGGCTCACCAACTGCCATGGTCCACAGTTACGGCTGGACCGTCGGCGGCTCGAGCCCCCAGGGCGGGTTGGAATTCGGCCTCGCCTCGATCGGCGAGGCATCGGCGGCTGGTACGGCGAGCTACCTGCGGGTGGACGCCCGCGTCGAATGGCTGGACCCACACCCGATGGCGGACACCGGGACCGGCCCCAGGATGCGCCTGGAAGCCGGCAGCCGCTGCCCGGCGGATGACCGGGGCGTCGTAGGTGTGCTGACCGACCGACCGGACGTCGATCGGAGCCTGGTGCCGCCCGGAACGCCGAACGCCGGACTGCTGTGCTCCTACGGCGGCTTGAACGGCAAGCGCTTCGGGCTGCTGCTGCAGCGCGTCCTGACGGCTGAGGACGCTGCCCGCGTCGCCGATGTCGCGCGCCGGGTGGAACTGGGCCATCTCAACGGCGGCAGCCGCAACTGCCCGGCGGGGGACGGCTCGGTGACCGTGCTGATGCTCGAGTACCCGCACCTCGCAGCGGCGAACCTGTGGCTCGAGGCCCGCGGTTGCGCGTCCGCGTCGAACGGCCATATTCGCGCGCCGGGCAGTGCCACCCTGGCCGCTCTGATCGAGGTCGCGAACCAGCTGGAGCGCTAGCGGCCGGCGAAGCCGTCCAGCGCTGCCAGCGAGGCCTCCTGCTTGCTGGCGCTGCCCTTGTGGCCGGCGTCGGCCAGCGCGATGAGTTCGGCGTCGGGCCAGGCCTGCGCCAGCTCCCAGGCGGTGTCCAGCGGGCAGCTCAGGTCCAGCCGGCCGTGGATGAGGACACCGGGAATGCCTGCGAGACGGTCGGCGTCGCGGATCAGCTGCCCCTCCTCCAGCCAGGCGTCGTGGGCGACGTAGTGCGCGCAGATCCGGACGAAGGCAATCATCGCCTCGATGTCCTTGCCGCTCATCAGGACCTTGGGATTGGGCTCCAGCGACAGCACCGCGTCCTCCCAGCGGCACCAGTCCCGAGCGGCCTTCTCCCGCACGGCCCGATCGGAGCTCTCCATCAGCCACGAGTAGCCCACG
>NZ_DASVQG010000064.1:0-5436 GCF_036389215.1 Jatrophihabitans sp. | reverse complement strand
AGATGCGGGTCGAACCCCGGTTTGCCGGGCACTTCGAACGCCTGCACCGCGAGTTCGAAGGCACGCCGAAGCGCTGGCTCGGGCACAGCGGCCAGGTAGAGCGAACGATGCCAGGCGAGCTCGCACCGGGTTGCGACGAACCGGGCCTCGAGCGGGTCCAGCAGCTGCGCGACCTGCTCCAGGTTGCCTGCCGCGGCCTCCGCCTCCTGGTCGATGGCGCCGAGGACGGTCAGGTGAGCCGGAAACACGGCGGTACCGTGCACGGCGGCCAGCCGCTCGATCACCGCATCGAGTTCCGCGGCGGCAGCCTGCTCAGGCTGCAGCCACAGCGACACCTGCCGTACCGCCATCCGTGTCCTCCCTCGCGCCGCAACCCACCCCCGCGAGCGGCCCGGCGACCGGCTCGCGAATACCCGATTCCAGTCCCGAGCGAGCTGTTCGTGGCTGAGTGTGCACCGAGTCGACTGCTCTCCGATACCATTCGGCTGCTCTGAGGTACGAACCGGCTGCTCTCAGGTACCACCGGCTGTTCCTCGGATACGAACCGACTGCTCTCGGATACGAAGAAGACCGGCCCTTGCGGACCGGTCTTCATTCGTATCAAGTGGCCTGGACTGGCCCGGCTTTCAGCCGTCAGTCGGGCAGACCCGCGGATCCGGCCGGCACCGGCTGGGATTCATCCAGCCGTTCGGACTCGTCCAGGATCTGGGCGTCCAGTTCACGCAGCTTGGGCGCGTACTCGCGGCCGTGGTGAGCGCAGAACAACAGCTCGCTCCCAGCCGGAAGTGTGACGCGCACGTAGGCCTGCGCGCCACACCGGTCGCAGCGGTCGGCTGCGGCCAGTGGCTCGACGGTCAAGGTGCTGGTCACTGGTCCCTCGTTTTCTGCGACAGTTCTCGCGGTCGACTCACAGACCGGGCCTCTGGTGCTCTGAGACTTATCGTGTCTGCTCACTACATACAACCAGTTCAGGCGCGCCGTAATCCCCGGAGTAACTCAATTGAGAGTTATTACGCGTGTAGCGAACTCCGCGAAACGTTTCGGCAACATGGCCGAGGGTCCGGCCGAGCCCGGATCCGCCTGCCAGTGAGGCGTCGCCGGTGGTGCTCACATCCTGGCCATCAGGTACGCGCGCCGGGATTCCAGCACCTCCAGCGAGGCCGAGGCCGAGGCCGGGCCCGGCACCGCCGCCCGGAGCTGAGCGTGCAGGGCCGCATGCGGGGTGCCGGTCCGGGCTGCCAGCACCGACACCAGCCGGTTCACTTCCCGGCGCAGGTCAGCTGCCGCCCGCCAGTTGCCGACTGCTGGACCGGCGGGCTCGGTCGGTTCCGCCGGCTGGTCGGGCGGGGCATCCGGATCGGCCCGACGGGCCCTGGTCGCTCGCTTGCGCAATTCTTCGTCGCGCCGGGCCAGCAGTTCGGCGGTCTGCTCCGCCGACAGCAGCCCCGGCAGGCCGATGAAGTCGTGGTAGTTGGCGTCCTGGTCGGCGCCCGCGTCGGGTGTGACGGCCCGGCCGCCGTGCAGGACGTGAGCGAACTGGGCCTCGGCCGCCAGCGCCTGCCACTCCTCCAGCAACGCCGACTCCGCCTGCTCGGGCTGCTCCTCGGCAAGATCGTCCACCAGCTCCAGCGAATCGGCCGGCCCGGCCGGTGGCGGCAGCACGTGGTTGCGCTCGTTCTCCAGCTCCGCGGCCAGGCTCAGCAGCGGCCGCACCGCGGGCAGGAACACCGTCGCGGATTCGTGCCGGCCGCGGGAGCGGACCACCCGGCCCACCGCCTGGGCGAAGAACAGCGGCGTGCGGTAGCTGGTGAGCCAGGCGAGACAGGCGGCTCGGGGCACGTCCACGCCTTCGGAGACCATCCGGACGCAGACCGCTATCCGGGCGCCACCGGCCGCGAACCCGGCGATCTTGGAACTGGCCTTCGGGTCGTCGGAGAGGATCAGGTACGGCTTCTCGCCGGTGACCCGTTGCACGATCGAGGCGTAGGCCCGGGCATCCTCCTGATCGGAGGCAAGCACCAGTCCCGCGGCGTCGGGCATGCCGGACTCGCGTAGCTGGGTGAGGCGCTCGTCCATCGCCGCGATCACGTGCGGCACCCAGTCGCCCTTGGGGTCCAGGGCGGTGCGCCAGGCGGCTTGTTCGGTGGACTTGGTGCCAGCCTCGGTCAGCGAGGCGGCGATCACCTCACCGGCCGAGTTGCGCCACCGTGACACCCCGGTGTAGGCGGCGAAGACCACCGGGCGGACCACGTGGTCGCGCAGCGCGTCGGCGTAGCCGTAGCTGAAGTCCGCCGTGGAGACCAGGCCGCCCTCGTCGTCAGGCTCGTAGCGGACGAACGGGATGCGCTCGCCGACCCTGGTGCGAAACGGCGTTCCGGTCAGGCACACCCGCCGCCCGGCACCGGCGAAGGCGTGCTCGACCGCCTCGCCCCAGGACAGCCCGTCGCCGGCGTGGTGGATCTCGTCCAGGATGACCAGGCTGCGCTTGGAGGTGGCGCGGGCCGCGTGCAGCGTCGGCTTGCCGGCCACCTGGGCGTAGGTCGTGACGTATCCGTGCAGGTCGGCCGGCACCGGGCCCACCGAGTTGCCGAGGTCCGGCGCGAGCGCGACCCCGAAGCGTTCGGCGGCCTCGGCCCACTGCGAGCGGAGGTGATCGGTGGGGGCCACCACGATCACCCGGTCGATCACCCGGCGCCCCAGCAGGCCGACCGCGAGGCTCAGTGCGAACGTCGTCTTGCCCGCCCCCGGGGTAGCGGTGAGCAGGAAGTCCTTGCGCGGCTCGGTCTCGTACTTGGCCAGCGCCTCACGCTGCCACAGGCGCAGCCGGGTACCGGTCGGGCGGCGTTCTGGCACTCGACGCCGCCCCCTTCACTGCTCGTCCGGTCCTGCTCCGGCGCGGTCCCGGCAAGAAGTTCCGCCCTGCCCGGCAAGGCTAACCACAGTGCCGCCGGGCCGTCGCGACCAACCCGCGGCGATGTGAGATTGACCCGGCCCACGGCCGGCGAGGTAGCGATGTCATCACGGTGTCGGCGCTCGCGGCGTGTCACACTGCTACCCGACCACCGGGGCTGGGCAGACTAGGGACCTGTGATGAGCCAGCGCACTGTCCGGACGCTGGCGCTGCGAACCGTGTCCCGGGCCTGGAACGACCGGATCCTGGGGCTGTCGGCCGAGGCCGCGTTCTGGCAGCTGCTGTCCTTGCCGTCGCTGTTCCTGGGGCTGCTGGCCGCGCTGGGCTATTTCTCCGACTTGGCCGGGGCGGGCACCGTCGACCGGGTCCAGCAGAACCTGTTGACCACCTTCTCCCGGGCCTTCAGCGCCGAGGTGGTCGACCAGCTGATCGCGCCGGTGGTGCAGGAGGTGCTGCGCGCGGGCCGGGCCGACGTCATCTCCGTCGGTTTCGTGCTGGCGCTGTGGGCCGGGTCCTCGGCAACCGCCACCTTCGTCAACACCATCACGATCGCCTATGGGATGCGCGACCTGCGCGGCGCCGTGCGCAGCAGGCTGCTGGCCCTGGGTATCTACCTCGGCTCGATCGTGGTGGGCGTCATCGTGCTGCCCGCCCTGGTGCTCGGCCCGGCCCTGCTGCCCAAGCTGTTTCCTGAGGGCGCCCGCACGACGGCTGACCGGGTGATCAGCGATGCCTACTGGCCGGTGGTTCTGCTGTTGCTGCTGATCGGGCTGACCAGCCTCTACCACCTGGCGCCACCGCGGCGGCTACCGTGGCGGCGCGGCGTGCCTGGTGCGCTGCTGGCGATGGTGATCTTCCTGGCCGGATCGATCGGCCTGCGGTTCTACATCAACTTCATCATCGACCAGAATCACGCCTACGGAACGCTGGCGGCGCCGATCGCGGCCCTGCTGTTCTTCTTCCTGCTTGCCCTGGGTGTGCTGCTCGGCGCCGAACTGAACGCCGAGATCGAGCAGCGGTCACCGACCACCACCGGAAAGGTGCGCGGTGCCGGACGGGGCTGGAAGCCCTACACGCCGGGCCCGGAACCCGGCCGGCCGGGCGTTGCGCACCCCGGCTCGCCATCAGCTCCGTCAGCCCCCCGGCCGGCTCAGGCCGATCCGCCGGCGGGCAGTGACTCGTAGATCTCCTTGCAGCGTGGGCAGACCGGTGAACCCGGCTTGGCTGCCCGGGTGACCGGAAAGACCTCGCCGCACAGCGCCTCGACCATGGTGCCGAGCACCGCGCTCTCGGCAACCTTGTTCTTGCGGACGTAATGGAAGACCTGATCGCCCTGGTCGGCGTCGGAGGTCTTCGGGGCATCCAGGGTCTGGGTGGTCACGCATTGATTGTGCCATCGTTCGCGAGAGCCGGGTCGGCTCAGATGTCGATGATCCTGGGCTCCGGCGGCTCGGCACGGTCGCCGTCCGCAGGCTGGCCGGAGGTCAGCTGGCGCTGGGCCCGGTCGCCGGCGCCGACGAACCGGCGAAAGCGCAGTTCCTGCTTCGGAGGGCGGTCGTTGGCGATCAGCACGGCAGACCAGGGCAGCACCAGCGCGGCAGCCACGAAGCCGGCCGCGACCCAGCCGGAGAGGGAGAACGTGCTCGCGGCACCGATGATGCACACCGCCCGCAGCGTCATCATCAGCAGGTACCGCCTGCGCCGGTGCTCGAACTCGTCATCGGCGTTGACCGGTGCCTCGGTGATGAGGATCGGCCGGTCGGTGTGGTTTCTCGACGGGCGCACTTGACCATGGTGCCACCGGGGCCGGTTGGCCGGGGTGAGATCGCAGGGTGAGATAGATCGCCGTCGCGATGGGGAATCGCGCGCTGCGGCACGATGATGCTCGTGCCTGCACCGATGATCGTCCTGCTGACCGGCCAGCCGCCCGCCGCGAGGCCGGCATGAGCGTCCAGCCGCTGTTTCCGGCGGCGGTACTGGATCAGCTGGGCCAGGCGGTCCGGGACCGGTTCGGCTCGGTCGCGGTGGCTGAGGTGCTGGGCCTGCCCGGTGAGGCGGCGCTGTCGCGCGGTGACCTCAGCGGTGCCGATCGGCTGACCCGGCACGGTTCGGAGACCGCGACGCTGATCCGGCTGTTCCTGCTGGGACTGCCGGTGCCGCCCGCCGCCGCCGAGGCGGCCCTTCGCCCCCTGCCGCTGGCGCAGGCAGCTGCCGCCGGGCTGGTCGAGGAGGCGGCGGGCCAGGTCCGGGCGACGCTGGACCTGCGGCCGTACTCCGAGACCGGCGGCCCGGACTGGTGGGTCGTCTCCGACCTCGGCGCCGAGGTCCGGCCGGGCCCGTTGCACCCCGAGCACGTGCTGGGGATCGGCTCGGCCGGTCTGACCTTGGCCGAGGCCACCGTGCGCACTCCGGTGCGGCGCGCGCTCGACGTCGGCACCGGCTGCGGGCTTCAGGCGCTGCACCTGTCCGAGCACAGCACGGCGGTGACGGCGACCGACCTCAGCGACCGGGCGCTGCGGATGGCC
>NZ_DASVQG010000063.1:0-4387 GCF_036389215.1 Jatrophihabitans sp. | reverse complement strand
CGACGGGCCCGAGGTGACTCGCTAGCGTCACCTCGGGCCCGTCGACGTCAGATCTCCCATCACCCTCGCCAGCGGCGGCCCAGCAGGAGGTCCGAGATGCCCCAGCCAGTCCAGCCGGTGACCGCCGGCTCCGACACCAAGTCCGAGCTGGCCATCGAAGTGGTGGGCATCACGAAGCGGTTCCCCGGGGTGGTGGCGAACTCCGACGTCAACATCGCGGTGCGGCGCGGCACGGTGCACGCGATCGTCGGTGAGAACGGCGCCGGCAAGTCCACCCTGATGAAGATGCTCTACGGGATGCAGCGCCCCGACGAGGGTGAGATCCGGATCGAGGGCAGGCCGGTCAACTTCTCCTCGCCGTCGGACGCGATCGCGGCAGGCGTCGGGATGGTGCACCAGCACTTCATGCTGGCCGACAACTTCACGGTGCTGGAGAACATCGTGCTGGGTAGCGAGCCGACCGCGCGCGGGGCGCTGAACTTCTCCGCCGCCCGCCGCCGGATCACCGAGCTCAGCCGGACCTACGGCCTGGACCTGAACCCCGACGTGCTGGTGGAGCGACTCGGCGTCGGTGACCGCCAGCGGGTGGAGATCGCCAAGGTGCTCTACCGCGGCGCCCGGCTGCTGATCCTGGACGAGCCGACCGCGGTGCTGGTGCCGCACGAGGTCGAGGAGCTGTTCCAGAACCTTCGCGAACTCAAGAGCGAGGGACTGACCATCCTCTTCATCTCCCACAAGCTGGACGAGGTGATCTCGGTTGCCGACGACATCACCGTGATCCGGCGCGGCCGCACGGTCGGCACCGCCAACCCCCGCTCGACCACTCCCCGGCAGCTGGCCGAGCTGATGGTCGGCTCCGAGCTGCCGAGCCCGGAAACCCGCTCGGACACCGTCTCGGACCGCACGGTGCTGTCGGTCCGGGGCCTCACGGTCACCGGCGACGGGGGCCGCAAGCTGCTCGACGACATCTCCTTCGACATCCACGCCGGTGAGATCTACGGGATCGCCGGCGTGGAGGGCAACGGCCAGAGCGAGCTGGTCGAGGCGCTGATGGGCATCCGGCCGATCGCCGCGGGGACCATCACGCTGAAGGACCGGGACATCACCAGCACCTCGACCCGCAACCGCAGGACGGCCGGCGTCGCCTACATTCCCGAGGACCGGCACCGGCAGGGCCTGCTGCTGGAGGCCTCGCTGTGGGAGAACCGGGTGCTCGGGCACTCCGATTCGGCTCCCAACGTCAAGGGTCCGCTGATCGACCGGGCCGGGGCGCGCCGGGACACCGAGCGGATCGTGGCCGAGTTCGACGTCCGGACCCCCGGCATCGACGTCCCGGCCCTGGCGCTGTCCGGTGGCAACCAGCAGAAGCTGATCGTGGGACGCGAGCTCTCCGGAGATCCGGTGCTGCTCATCGCCTCCCAACCCACTCGGGGTGTGGACGTCGGGGCCCAGGCCGCGATCTGGGAGCACGTCCGCCGTGCCCGGGCGGCGGGGCTCGCCGTCCTGCTCATCTCGGCAGACCTGGAGGAGCTGATCGGTATGTCGGACTCGATCCAAGTGATCCTGCGCGGCGCCTTCGTGGCCGAGGCCGATCCGGCCACCGTCACCGCCGAGGACCTGGGTGCGGCGATGACCGGCGCCGGCGCCACCACGGGTGCCGCGTGAGCGCCGCGCCGGGCTCGGTGAGGTCGGTCAGCCTGCTCGACCGGCTGCGCCAGCGGTACCCGCTGCGCTCGGTGCTGCTCGGCCTGGCGGCGCCGGTCGGGGCGGTGCTGTTCGCGCTGCTGGCAAGCTCGGTGATCCTGAGCCTGGGCGGGCACAGCCCGTCCCACGTCTTCTCCACCATGCTGAAGCAGGCCGGCCGACCGACCTCGTTCGTCGACATGGTGAACCAGGCGATGGTCTATTACCTGTCCGCGCTGGCGGTCTCGATCGGGTTCCGGATGAACCTGTTCAACATCGGCGTCGAGGGCCAGTACAGCCTGGCAGCGTTCGGGGCGGCCTACGTGGGTGGGCAGATGACCGGTGGCGGCCCGCTGCACGTGGTCACCGAGGTCCTGGTGGCCGTGGCGATCGGTGCCGCCTGGGCCGGCATCGCCGGGGTGCTGAAGGTCACCCGAGGGGTCAGCGAGGTCATCTCGACGATCATGCTGAACGCCATCGCGGTGGGGCTCGGCTCCTACCTGCTGCACAAGCTCGGGCGTTCCAGCGGCAACAACATCCAGACCAAGCCGATCAGCGCGTCCGGCCAGGTGGCGGGACTGAGCTACTCCGGCACCCAGGCCAAGATCTTCGGGTTCCTGTTCGTGGCGATCGCGGTCGGCGTGGCGTACTGGTTCATCGCCAGCCGCACCCGGTTCGGCTTCCGGATCAAGGCCACTGGCCTGAACGAGCAGGCGGCGGTCGCCAGCGGGGTCAACGTCAAGCGGATGACCCTGGTGGCGATGCTGATGTCCGGCGGCGTGGCCGGGCTGGTGGGCCTGCCGGAGCTGCTGGGCCAGAGCCACACCTTCAGCCAGACCGCCCAGTCCGGGCTCGGCTTCGCCGGCATCGCCATCGCGCTGCTCGGCCGGAACTCACCGGTGGGCATGGCGCTGGCCGCGGTGCTCTGGTCCTTCCTCGGCAAGTCCGCCAACCAGCTTGACTTCATCGGGGTGCCGCGCGAGATCGCCGCCATCATGCAGGGGGTGATCCTGCTGTCGGTGGTCATCGCCTACGAGCTGGTGCGCCGGTACCGGCTGGTGCTGCAACAGAAGGACGTCGCCGCCCAACTGGCAGCCACCCCGGCTGCTCCGGCAGGCCAGGCGGTGACCGCATGAGCACCGCTACCGCGATCGCGGCCCGCCCGGACGTCCAAGGTCGGCGGCCGGGATCCAGGCTCTCACCGCCACTGCTGATCGCCTTCGCCCTCGGGGCCTTCCTGGTGCTGTCGGCGGTCCGCGCCTTCACCGGCGGCAACGACCTGACCAGCAGCGGCACGGTCGCCGCGGGCCTGTCGGCGGCGGTGCCGATCGGGCTCGCCGGCCTGGGCGGGCTGTGGTCCGAACGGGCCGGGGTGGTGAACATCGGCCTGGAAGGCATGATGATCCTGGGTACCTGGGGTTGTGCCTACCTCGGCTGGGACCACGGTGCCTGGGCGGGGCTGGCGTTCGGCACCCTGCTCGGTGCGGCCGGCGGCCTGGTGCACGCGGTGGCCACCGTGACCTTCGGGGTCGACCACATCATCTCCGGCGTCGCCATCAACATCATCGCGCCGGGGTTGACCCTGTACCTGACCAAGGTCACCTTCGCCCACTACCCCGGCGGTGGGCAGAAGCAGTCCCCGCCGATCAACAACGCCAGATCCGTCACGCTGCCCTTCTCGGACTGGCTGCGCACGATCGAGGCCAAGCACTGGTTCGCGGTGTCGGACCTGGCCGGCGTGCTCGGCGGGCTGGTCACCCGGCTGTCGCTGGTCACGGTGCTGGCGGCGCTGGTGGTGGCAGCCTCGGCGTGGATCCTGTGGCGGACCGCCTTCGGGCTGCGGCTGCGCTCCTGCGGCGAGGCGCCGTACGCGGCGGAGTCCCTGGGCGTCAACGTCTACAAGTACAAGTACATCGCCGTGGTGATGTCCGGCGCGCTGGCCGGCCTGGGCGGGGCGGCGCTGGCCATCTCGGCCCACCAGTTCCGCGACGGGCAGACCGGCGGCCGCGGCTTCATCGGCCTGGCCGCGCTGATCTTCGGCAACTGGCGGCCCGGTGCGCTGGCCGCCGGCGCCGGCCTGTTCGGCTACACCGACGCGATCCAGCTGCGCAGCTCCTCGGCGGTACACCCGTTGCTGCTGCTGATGGCGATCGCCCTGGCGCTGGTGGCGATCTGGCAGTGGCGCAGCGGCCAGCGGGTCATCGCGATGGTCGCGGTGGTGATCGCCGCGCTGGCGGTGCTGTGGTACCTGGAGGCGGACCAGGTGCCCGAGGAGCTGGTCGGCACCACCCCCTATGTGGTGACCATCCTGGTGCTGGGGCTGGCCTCCCAGCGATTGCGGATGCCCAAGGCCGACGGCCGGGTCTACCGCAGGGGCGAGGAGACATGACCACCGGGCAGCAGAGCGCACCGGAGGTCGACTGGGACCTGCTGCACCGCGAGGCGGTGGCGGTGATGGGCCGGGCCTACGCGCCGTACTCGAAGTATCCGGTGGGGGCCGCGGCCCTGGTGTCGGACGGGCGGCTGGTGACCGGCTGCAACGTCGAGAACGCCTCCTACGGCCTTGGCCTGTGCGCCGAGTGCGGCCTGGTGTCGGCGCTGACCGCCAGCGGCGGCGGCCGGCTGGTCGCGATGGTGTGCGTCGACGGAGCCGGTGCCCTGCTGATGCCGTGCGGGCGGTGCCGGCAGTTGCTGTTCGAACATG
>NZ_DASVQG010000062.1:0-17291 GCF_036389215.1 Jatrophihabitans sp. | reverse complement strand
CTCAGACCGATCCTCCGCTGCCGTTGCCCGGAAGCGACTCTGCAAGGGCGTCGAGGATCAAGTTGAGCCCGAAATCGAACTCAGCGCCGAAGTCGTAGCCGGGCCGCATGATGTGCTCGGTGGTGAACTCGACGAGGTGCGGGTAGTCATCGGCGGAGAACCGCTGCATCATCGAGCCGGCAAGGTCTGCGACGCTGTCGGGGCCGTGGATCGGCAGCGCGGTCTCCGACATCACGAAGCCGTACAGGTAGCTGTCGATCAGGGCGAAGGCGTGCGCTGTCTGCTCCACCGAGAAGCCGGCCCCGCGCAGGGTGCCGATGATCGCGTTGTGGTGTCGCAGCGTGGCCGGGCCGGCGTTGAGACGCGACTGCAGGAGCGCGGTCGCCCACGGGTGGCTCCTGAGCACCCGCCGGGCCGAGTCCGCTCGGCGGCGCATCTCCTTGCGCCAGTCGCCGCCGGCCTCCGGTAGTTCGAACTCGCTGAAGACGAGGTCGACGATGCCATCAAGAATCTCGTCCTTGTTGGCGACGTAGTGATACACCGACATCGGCTTGACGCCGAGCTCTTGGGCGAGCGAGCGGATCGTGAGGGCCGCGATGCCCCCCGCGTCGGCCACGGCGATCGCGCCCTGCAACACCCGGTCCCGACTGAGTTGACCCCGTCCGGTAGCACGGCCGTTCTGCACTGTCTTCACCGTCGCACTCCTGACCCTCACGGTTTCGTACTAAGTACTTTACAACCCTTACTAAGTACTATACAGTTCCGTACTTAGTAAGGCTGAACGGCCCACCGCCCGAGAGGAACCCCGGTCATGACAACTCCAGGCAAGCCCAGCACGGTCAGCGCCGACCCGAGCAGTCCAGCGCCGGCGCGCAACGCGATGCGAGCGATCGTCCAGGACAGCTACGGGCAGGCCGACGTCCTGCGGTTGGCACACCGCGCCCGCCCCGAGCCCGCCGCCCGGGAGGTGCTGCTGCGGGTGCACGCGGCCGGTCTTGACCGGGGCGCCTGGCACCTGATGACCGGGAAGCCGTACCTGCTCCGCCTCGGCTTCGGACTGCGCAGGCCGCGGAACCCGGTGCCCGGGCGAGAGGTCGCCGGCACCATCGTTGCCCTGGGCTCGGCGGTGACCGGGTTCGCCGTGGGTGATGAGGTGTTCGGGATCGGCCAAGGCAGCTTCGCCGAGTACGCCGTCGCCCGGCAGGACAAGCTCGCTCGCAAGCCGGCGAACATTACTTTCGAGCAGGCCGCGGTCTTCGCCGTCTCAGCGCTCACCGCTCTGCAGGCCCTGCGCGACGCCGGACGCCTCGAGTCGGGGCAGCAGGTGCTGATCGTCGGCGCCTCCGGGGGAGTCGGCAGCTACGCCGTGCAACTGGCCAAGGCCTTCGGGGCCACCGTCACCGGCGTGTGCGGCACCGCGAAGCTCGAGTTGGTGCGATCGCTCGGCGCCGACCATGTCCTGGACTACACCCGAGACGACTTCGCCGATGGCACCCGCCGCTACGACCTGATCCTCGACATCGCAGGCCGACCCGCGCTAGCACGGCTGCGTCGCGCGCTCACGCCCACCGGAACCGCGGTTCTCGTCGGCGGCGAGGGCGGCGGCGACCTGACCGGAGGCATGAACCGGCAGCTGCGGGCGCTGACCTGGTCGCCTCTTCTGCGGCAACGGCTGACGATGCTGCTCTGCAAGGAGCGCTCCACCGACCTCGAACGGCTGCGCGACCTCGTCGAGGCGGGCGCCGTCACCCCGAGCATCGACCGGAGCTACCCGCTGGAGCGAGTGCCCGAGGCCATGCGTCACCTGGCTGCCGGCGACGCCCGAGGAAAAGTCGCCATCACGATCTGAGCCCGCCGTCCCCAACCTCAATTCCTATGCAGTGGAAGGACATCAGATGATCGAGGTCGAGAACCTCAGCAAGCGTTACGGCGACAAACTGGCGGTGGATGGGCTGAGCTTCGTGGTTCACCCCGGGATCGTTACCGGCTTCCTCGGGCCGAACGGCGCCGGGAAGTCGACGACAATGCGGATGATCGCCGGGCTCGACGAGCCGACCGCCGGCCGGGTGATCGTTAATGGCACCGACTACCGGTCCGCCACAGCGCCGATGGCCGAACTCGGCGTGCTGCTGGAGGCCAGGGCAGTTCACACCGGCCGCTCAGCACGCAACCACCTGCTCGCGCTGGCGCAGACGAATGGCATCAGCCGGCAGCGCGTGGACGAGGTGATCGACATCGTCGGCCTGCACCAGGTCGCCCGGAAGCGGGTCGGCGGATTCTCCCTCGGCATGGGCCAGCGGTTGGGAGTGGCGTCAGCGTTGCTTGGCAACCCGAAGACCGTGGTCCTGGATGAGCCGGTGAACGGCCTGGACCCAGAGGGCGTGCTGTGGATGCGAACCATGCTCAAGGGCCTGGCTGCGGACGGGCACACCGTGCTCGTGTCATCGCACCTGTTGAGCGAGATGGCCCACACCGCCACCAGGTTGATCGTCGTCGGCCGCGGCCGCCTGATCGCAGACACCACCGTCGCCGAATTCGTCGCCAGCGCCTCGAACGATTCCGTCACCGTCCGCACGCCGGAGGCGGCTCGGCTGCGGGGTCTGCTGGCGGCGCCGGGCATCACCGTGACCAGCGAGCAGTCCGACGTCCTTCGGGTCGACGGTCTGACCGCCGAGCACATCGGCACCATCGCGTGGCAGGCGCACCTGCCGATATTCGAGCTGGCCGCCCAACAGGCCTCACTGGAAGAAGCGTTCATGACACTGACCCGCGACACCGTTGACTATCGCTCCCCCCATCTCGCCGACGCCACGGCGGTGGCGGCATGACCACCACGCCGGCGCACACCGCCCCGCTGGCCATGACCAGCCGCGGCGCCCCGCTGCGGGTGACCTACGCGCGGGTTCTTCTCTCGGAGTGGACCAAACTCCGCTCGCTGCGTTCGACGGCGTACACGCTGCTGGTCGCCGTCGGCCTTTCGATCGGTCTCGGCGTCCTGTTCGTGGCGATCACGGCCAACGAGCCCAGCGGCATCGCCCCCGGCGAGACCGCGGCTTCGACGAGTCTCACCGGTACCTTCTTCGCCCAGTTGGCCATCGGCGTGCTGGGAGTGCTGATGATCAGTGGTGAGTACAGCACCGGAATGATCCGCGCCTCACTGACTGCGGTCCCCAGACGGCTACCGATCCTGTGGGCCAAGCTGGCCGTGTTCGCCGCAGCGGTGTTCGCAACCATGCTGATCGCCAGCCTCGTGGCGTTCCTGATCGGCCAGGCGCTGCTGAGCGAGCGCGATCTGAACACCTCCCTGGCTGACCCGGCGGCGCTGCGTTCGGTCATCGGCGCCCCGATGTACCTGAGCGTCGCTGGCATGACAGGCCTGGCGTTGGGTGCGCTGCTGCGCAACGGCGCCGCCGCGATCTCCAGCTTCGTCGGGGTCTTCTTCGTGATCCCGCCGTTGACCCTGCTGCTGCCCACGTCGTTCTCCGATCACGTGGTGCAGTACCTGCCCTCCAATGCCGGCGCGATGCTGCTCGGTGGGCACTACGGGGTCAGCAATCCACTGGCACCGTGGACCGGATTCGCGGTGATGTGCTGCTACGCGGTGGTCCTGATCGGCTTGGCCGGCTGGCGGCTTCGCCGCGTGGACGCCTGAGTATCGCGCCCACGAGTGCCGGCCTGAGCATCAGGCCGGCTCTTCGGGTCAGAGCGGGCTGTGTCCTGGGCTGACTTGCTCGCCCGGCAACACGCCTTCGCCGGTGATGTCGAACTGGCGCAGGTACTGGTCGCAGGCGCCGCCTCGGGTCTTGAGCACGGTAAGCGCGCGTTGGGGGCACTACCCGGAGTTCCCCGTCAAGGCGGCTGGAGGAGTAACGGTTAGATGAGTGGATGAGCGCCGCCGATTGGTTCCTCAGCCCGTCCGAGCGGGGCAACCCGGCGACCGTGCTCGACAGCCGCCATGCCGGGGGTGGGGCGTGGACCCAGGGCAATGACGTCCGCCCGCTGGTGCACGGCGCGTCCTACTTCCCGGAGCTGGCGCGCTGCGTGCGGCTGATGCGAGCGGGTGACCTGCTGATGTTCACCGACTGGCGCGGAGATCCCGATGAACTCCTCGACGGTCCCGGCAGCGAGGTGTCCGAGGTGCTCTCGGATGCGGCTCGGCGCGGTGTGCTGGTGAAGGGACTGATCTGGCGTTCGCATCTGGATCGCCTCACGTTCAGCGAGCGGGAGAACCGGCATCTCGGCGAGAAGATCGAGGCCGCCGGCGGGGAATGCCTGCTCGATCAGCGGGTCCGCCCGGGCGGCTCGCATCACCAGAAGTTCGTCGTCCTGCGCCACCCCGGCCGCCCCGAGCTGGACGTCGCCTTCGTCGGAGGTATCGACCTGTGCCACAGCCGCCATGACGGGCCTGAGCATTCGGGCGATCCGCAGCCCCAACCGATGGCCAAGGTCTATGGCCCCACTCCGCCGTGGCACGACGTCCAGCTCGCGCTGCGCGGACCCGCTGTGGCGGACGTCGAGACGGTCTTCCGCGAGCGGTGGGAGGACGCCACGCCGTTGACGCGCAATCCCATCGACCTCATCGGCGAACTCCTGCGGCACGAGGACCGGACCCCGGGCCCACTTCCGGCCCGGTTGCCGGACCCGGCTCCGGCCGGGAGCAAGAACGTCCAGCTGCTGCGGACCTATCCCAAACGCCGCCGTGGCTATCCCTTCGCCCCGGACGGCGAACGCAGCGTCGCACGCGCCTATGGCAAGGTCATCAACCGGGCGCACAGCCTGATCTACGTCGAGGACCAGTACTTCTGGTCGACGGGCATCGTGAGCTATTTCGCCCAGGCGCTGCGCGCGGACCAGAACCTGCACCTGATCGCCGTCATACCACATCACCCCGATCAGGACGGCCGGTTCTCCCTGCCCCCCAATCTGGTCGGGCGGCGGCAGGCCCTGGAGGAGATTCGAGCCGCGGGCGGCGGCCGGGTCGCGGTCTACGGAATCGAGAATCACGCCGGAACCCCCGTCTACGTCCACGCGAAGGTGTGCGTCGTCGACGATGTGTGGGCCTCGGTCGGCTCCGACAACGTCAACCGGCGTTCCTGGACCCACGACTCGGAACTCTCCTGCGCGGTCATCGACGACGAGGCCGACCACCGCGAACCGCGGATCATCGACAGTTTCGGTGACGGTGCCCGCACCTTCGCCCGCGAGCTTCGACTGCAACTGGCGCGCGAACACCTCGACCGGGACGCTGATGACGACGCTGACCTGATCGACCCGATGACAGCCTTCCGCGCCTTCGCCGACAGCGCCGCCGAACTGCAGCGCTGGCACGCCGGCGGACGTAGCGGCCCGCGACCGGCCGGGCGGTTGCGGCCCTACCAGACACCGGTGCTGTCACGGCGCACCCGGGCCTGGGCCAATCCGGTATATCGCACCGTCTATGACCCGGACGGACGGCCCTTGCGGTTGCGTCGCAAGCACAGTTTCTGAATCCGCCAGGCCGGAGCTATTCGTTGCCGCACAACGGGTTGCTGGGTTACGGCCGTAGTCACCGATCGTCAGCTGGTGCTGGTTTCCTACCCGCGCTGCGAAGAGATCCCAACCTTGACAGGGCGTCGAACCAGAACGGCGCGCCGAAGGACACCGCGAACGCGGTCAGGATCCAGCCGAGGATCTTCAACGGAAGGTCCCACGCGCTGAGGGTGGCGTTCGGCGACCATGCCCAGCACCGAGACTGATAGCTGAGGAACCGGCAGCCGGACGGGTAGCCCAGCGGGAGGCCGCCGGCGTCGAGTTGTGCCAGTTCCTGCTTCGCGCAATCCGTACGAGCCTGGGCCGACGTCGCGCTCTGGCACAGGGCACCCGAGTCGGCGGCCGAGAGAACAGCCTGGCGGACGGGCGCGTCGACGTAGAGCGCATGAGCGACCTGGATCGTGTCGATGTTGATCAGCACGGCTGCGATCATCCCGACCACCCCGAGGACGACCCGGGACCACCGCTTGTACCACCCCGAGATGCGCGCCATCTGGTCGTCGTACCAGTTCTCCAGCGAGCTCTCGAACTTCTCGAGATCACCTGCGGACTGCGTGAGAAATGCTTGCAGAGTCGACCTCAGCTGGCCGTCGGGCAGGCTGTTGGCCGCTGCGGAGATCTGGGTGAGAACCGAGCGGCTCCCGGGCGGCACCCCGGGACCTCCCGCATTCGGCAACAGTGTGTCGATGATGGCCCGTGCGAATGTGGTGGAGGAGATGTATTGCGGGTTTCGGAGTTGCCCGGTCAGAACCTTGCGGGTTTGCAGGGACTTGATCAGCGGACTGTCGAACAGCGCGAGGGTGAACGTGTCGCTGCGGCGTGGTTCCAAACGGATTCCCTCGATGAACTCCTCGACGTCTTGTTTGGCTTGTCTCGTTTCATCGGGCAGCAGAGTCGCGTCGTGCAGCCCCTTCTTCGCCTTCTTATCCGTCTTCACTTCCGCTGTCGGCAGCACGGCCCTCAACGCTGCTACGGCCCTCGCTGCGGCGCCCTTCGAAGCGGGGGCCGCTGGCGGGTCTGCTCCTGGTGCCGCGTTCGCCCCTGCTGGCGCGTTCGCCCCTGCTGGCGCGTTCGCTACTGCTGGCGCGTTCGCTACTGCTGGCGCGTTCGCTACTGCTGGCGCGTTCGCTCCTGCTGGCGCGTTCGCTACTGCTGGCGCGTTCGCTCCTGCTGGCGCGTTCGCTCCTGCTGGCGCGTTCGCTACTGCTGGCGCGTTCGCTCCTGCCGGCGCGTTCGCCCCTGCCGCGTCCGCCCCTGGAGCGTTGGCCTCCGGCCCATCGAGCATCGCCCTGAGCCCGGTGAGTAGGTATCTGGCGCGTAGTTGCATGAAGTTGGACACGGCCTCCGTCACGCCGGAACACAGCAGTGACGTGAGGGCGAACAACATCACGAGGCCAACCGCGGTTCCCAGCGCAGCAGAACCCAGCATGCCTGCCCCCAGCACTAGCTAGACAAGCGGAAGCCGAAACTGTTCCGGTACAGGTATACACCCGGCGGTGCCAGGGCGTAAGCCGTTACCTCGCTCGCTCATTCGCCTGTGCGGGCCGAGCAATTCACGATCGAGCCAACGCCCGGCGCGAGCTGTCAGGGCCGGCGGCGAGTGAAGAACCAGGTGAACGCGAGCCGTAGCACGAGTGCCACGACGAAGGTGATCACCATTGTAACGATGAGGCGTGTGACGGCGCCTCGACCGAGAATCGCCCAGATGATGGCGTAGATGACCCCCGCTACGACGCCGGCACCGGCGGCGAAGAGCAGGTGGTTCGCCAGTCGCGTGTCGGGTCGTCCACGCCCGTCTGCCACGGGGACCTCCAGGGTTGTTGTGATTGCCGAGCACCAGGCATACCGGGATTCCGGAAGCCGAGCGGATGGGTCTGGGCACCGGTCCCGGACGCGAGTAGCCGCGCGACCGCGGTCGCCACCTCGCCGTCCACATCGAAGTACGCGAACGCGGGTGAGGGATTGATTTCGAAGCAGTACCACTCGCCGCTGGGCGTGAGGCGTAGGTCGATCCCGGAAACCACCAGCCGATGCGCCCGTGCCAGCTCCAAGCATCGCCGTTCCAGCGATTCGGGTATCCGGACGGGAACCACCGCGGGGGCAGCGGCACCCTCCGGGGGATAGCGGTAGTCCACGGCGTCGGAGTCGATACGGGTTGCATAGGCCCGCTGGCCCACGGTGTGCACGCGATAATCAGTACCAGGCACGTACGCCTGGAACTGCACCGGGCAGGTCTGGATGTCCGCCAGCTGGGCGACGTCGTAGGGCTCCAGGCAGCGCACCGTGCTGCGCACTCCGCTCGTGGACTTGAAGACCACCCGGCCCTGCTCGCGCCAGAACCTCTCCGCGGCGGCCGGGTCGTTGGTCATGACCGTTGCCGGGGTACGGAATCCGGCGCGCCTGACCAATCGGGCCTGGAACGGTTTGGACGCCCCGGCCGCCATGTGGCTGGGACGATTCACCACCAGCGCGTCCGCAACGTCGGCCCAGGCCCAGAGCAGTTGACTCAGCTGCGTCGCATGCTCACGCGCCGCGCCGGCGGATGGCCCGTCGTAGCTGAACGCCATGGGATCGTAGGGCCGGAAGTACGCGGCGGTCACGGCGGCGAGGTCGAAGACCTCATTGTCAGCGCACAGGTGGCCGCGCCACCGGCCCGCCTCGATGCCAAGCTCCACGTCGGGGTGCTGAGTCCGGCTTGCTTGGTCCAGTAGGAGCACGTCGGCATCCAGGTCTGCCAGCCGGTCCGCGACGGCGCGCCACGTGGACTCGGTGCCGAGCCCCCAGAGCACGATCACGGGTGAGCCGCTTGCGGTGGGAGCAATCGCTCGAGCAACAGATCCGCGATCGTGGGATCGTCGATGTCGACCCACGGTCGGGCCTGGAGGAAATGAGCGTCGACATCATCGCGGTCGAACCACACCGTCAGCGCCTCGACGCCTGCCGCGCGCGCGAGCTTCACAGCCTGTGAGCCTAGCTGAGCAGAAGCGGTACCCACATAGCGATTTCCCACCACCGTAACGGGAACGCGACGCCGCGCGGGTTCATCCGCTGACTGGCGAACGGCAGCTGGCTGGCTGGCAGTTGACCGGCGAACGGCAGCTGGCTGGCGAACGGCACCGGCGCTGCGCCAGAACGCCGGCCGGCACGCCAAGCCGAGTTCGGCGGCCACGATCGCCCAGGTGGGCTCGGCCCAATCGGTCCCGCTCAAGCAGGCGGGTGTCGGTCTGTTGACGACCGCGCACGGCAGGTCGGAGAGCCACCACGCCAGGAAGGCCGTCATCTCCGCGGCGCAGTAGCCGCGATCGGCAGGCGCGACATGTGACACATCGGTCGCGGACACCGACGGAATCCGAACGAGCGCCGCACTCACCTCTGATGCGCGGGCTGTTTCGCCGTTGGCCACCAGGGTTGGCGCCAACGGCGAAACATCTCCGGCCAGCCAGCCGTTGCGGGACAGATCTCGAGGTGTCAGAACTCGCGCATCATGCCTCGACCAACGGCTCGCCAGCCGACGCGCCGCCACGTCAGTGGCTCGCGCAACGACGAGAATCATCACGTAGCCCGCAGTGCAACGGCGGGCAGCCGCTGCCTCAGGAGGCGAAAGGTGATGTCTCCGTCGCCGCGCACGAACAGCACGGAGTGCAGCAGCAGCACGACCAGTTGTCGAAGATCGGTGCTTGCTCGGTGCCACCCGATGCCGCGTTGTCACGCGCCGCTTTCGCCGCATTCATCTTCACGTCGTAGAAGACGGCTTCCACGCTGTTCAGATCCTCGATCGTCAAGGACTTGACCTTCGGGTTGCTCGTCGCCACGCCGGAGAATTCGGCCGCGAGGTCGTTGAGGTCCTTGACCGTGAGATCCCCCGCCCGTGGCGTCGGGGTCACGGAGACGTTAGCGCTCTGGGCGAGCTCCCTGACCTGGCGCCTGAGCTGCCTGGTGAGGCTGGCGTCGCCCCCGCCGCTGCTGATGTCCGCGCGGCCGCCGAAGGGCCGAGCTGTGGTGTCGTCCGTCTGTGGCGCGCTCGTCGACTGCTGCGACACGAACGGATTGCCAGAGGAATCTGCCATGGACCTTACCTCCCCATGTAATTACTAGAGATTCTCCAGCATCGTGGGTAGCGCTGAGGGTTGTCAATACGTCTAGGCAGGTAGAACAGACCGGCTACCAGGACCCGGACAGCGTGCTCGCCGGACGAAATTGTGGACCGATCGACCCGGGCGGTCCTACCCTCGTCAGAGATCCCTCGAGCACCGCCTCGACGGGTGAAAGGTCCGGAGGCAGGGTGTCGACTTTCAGTGGTGCTTCCAGCGAAGCTTCGGGCGAGGGCGTTCCGATCACGGTGCTGTTCGATCCGAAGCTGATCCGCGCCTGGATCGACACCGGGGTGGCGCCGCCGGACCTGGTGAGCGCCGGGGATCTCGTTACTTCCCAGGATCTCCCGCTGTCGCCGGTACATCCCGGCACCACCGACCCGACTCTCGCTGCGGCGTTCACGGTGAACGTCCCGGACGAAGGTGTGGCAAACCGGCTGCTCAGCGAGCTGCAGTCGCATCGCGCCGTGGCGGCGGCGTACGTCAAGCCACCCGAGAGCCTGCCGTCCGAGCCGAGTTGATTCGCAAGGAGCCCCAGATGAGCGACCCCACGCCGACCCAGTCGAACGACAGCGCCGGTCCATGGCGGCTGGAGGACCAGCCCGAGCTCGTCGTCGTCGTATCGCCGGATGCGGTCCTGCCGGCAGCGACCGGCGCGGCGCGGGCGCAGCTGATGAGGGGCCTGCTCGCGCCGGATGCCCCGTCCCCGATCGCCGACCTGCTCAGTGAGGTCGGTGCCGACGTGAGCCTGCGCCCGGTGGCCGGCCGTCGGGCCACCGCGACCCTCATGGCCAGCGTCGACGACGACGCGGTCACCGCGCTCAGCAGCTACTTCGTCGTGCAAGGGGTCACAGCGGGACACGAGGAACTGGCGCAGCGGCTGCGAGAGATCGACTCGGTACACGGGGCCTACGTGAAGCCGCCTGCCGAATTACCCGTAGCACTCAACGACATGGCCCCGGCCGCGGACGACCCCCCCACGGAGTCGCCCGACTTCTCCGGGCGGCAGGGGTACCTGGAGGCGCCACCGGGGGGTGTCGGGGCGCTGTGGGCCCACGCCCAGCCCGGCGGCCGCGGCAAGGGCGTCAATGTCATCGACATCGAGGGCAGCTGGCGGTTGACGCACGAGGATCTGGTCGGGCATCTCGGTGGCCTCATGGGCGGAACACCGTCGGAGGATCTCGGATGGCGCAATCACGGCACCGCCGTAGTCGGGGTGATCGGCAGCGCTGCGAACCGCTTCGGCACCCTGGGCATCGCTCCCGAGGCATTCATCCGCACCATATCGATCTTCGGGGCGGGTTCCAGCTCGGCGGCGGCGATCCGCCAGGCCGCGGACGCCCTCTCGGCCGGCGACATCCTGCTCATCGAGCTGCAGCGGCGCGGCCCGATGGGAGGCATGTTCGGACAGGGCGGTTACATTGCCGTGGAGTGGTGGCCCGATGACTTCGACGCGATCGCGTACGCGGTCTCGCGCGGCGTCATCGTCGTCG
The DNA here is from genome assembly GCF_036389215.1 of Jatrophihabitans sp. Classification (GTDB taxonomy): domain Bacteria; phylum Actinomycetota; class Actinomycetes; order Mycobacteriales; family Jatrophihabitantaceae; genus Jatrophihabitans_A. The sequence continues at coordinate 6,178 of NZ_DASVQG010000062.1, read as the reverse complement.
AAGCCGCCGGCAACGGGTCCCAGAATCTCGACGACCCGACCTATGACACTCCTCAGACCGGTTTTCCGGCCGGCTGGAAGAACCCGTTGGGTGGCGGCCGTGACTCGGGCGCGGTGCTGGTGGGCGCCGGAGCCCCGCCACCCGGCGTCCATGGCACGTCATCGTGGGGACCGGACCGATCCCGTCTCGACTTCTCGAACTACGGCTCGCGGGTGGACGTCCAGGGTTGGGGACGCGAGGTCACCAGCTGCGGATACGGCGACCTCCAGGGCGGGACCGATCACGAGGACGCCTGGTACACCGACAAGTTCAGCGGGACGTCGAGCGCCTCCCCGATCGTCGTCGGCGCCCTCGCCTGCGCGCAGGGCATCCTCCGCGCGGCGGCCACCCCGCTCACCCCGGCGACCGCACGCCGTTTGCTGCGCGAAACCGGCAGCCCGCAGCAGGCCGGCTCGGGAGGGGACGTCTCGCAGAACATCGGCTCGCGGCCGGACATCGCGGCGCTCGTCCGGCGGGCCCGCGATACCTCCCACGGCGGGAAGCACGATAAGGAAGGCAAAGAGGGCAAAGAATCGAAAGAAGGCAAGGAGAATAAGGAGAATAAGGAGACCGAGGGTCCCGGACCGATCAAGTACCCGAAGCTCGAGAAGAACGAGTTCAAGGACGCGGTCGACAAGCACGGAGAGCACGGGCCGGCGGCCGACGATCCACCGCAGGACCCGACGCTGGAGGATCGCGTCGGGGCGCTCGAAGCCGAGGTGGAGCACTTACGGCATTTCATCTCCCCCGAGCTGCGTCCGGACCTGACCGGCGCCGCGCGTCAGGTCACGCACTCGTCGCCGGATAACCCCGGCGCAGGGCCAGCAGCCGACCCGTCGGCACAACCGGGCCAGGAGCCTGCCCAGGAATCGACCCCGACTCAGCCCAGGAAGAGCTCGGGGCGGACCGGTAAGGCGCAGGGATCAGCATCGCCGGCGAAGGCGGAACCGGCGAAGCGCACCTCTTCCGGGCGCTCGCGCGGGCGTGCGGAGGAGGCGTGACGGTTGATGCGCCGAGCCGGGAGATCGCCGGACTGTTGATCGCGTCGCGGCTGTGGGCCGAACGGCAGCCGGTGGACGACGAGCGGGTGCGGGCCGCCCGCGCGAACCTGCTGCTGGCCAACCACGCCCGGTATGCCGCGACGATTCCGGTCTATCGCCAGTTGCTTACCGACCTCCGTCTCGACGACGTCGCCGACATCCCGGCACTGGCGGCCGACCTGTTGATCAGCGTCGACCTGTTCAAGTCCTACGACGAGGCCTGGCTGGCGGACGGGAACTTCGCCGCCATGACGCGCTGGGTGTCGGAGGTGTCGACGCACGCCCCGGACCCGGACTTGCAGGGCGTGCGCACCGTGGCCGAGTGGCGCAACCGTTTGCGCGGCGAAGGAATCTACCTCGGCATCTCCAGCGGAAGCTCGGGACGGCTGTCCTTCGTGCCGCGCGACCGAGCCACCGCCGCGGCGCTGGCTACCAACGGGCGCTCGTACTCTCCGCTCATGTGGGGCGGCTACGCCTCGGCCGAGCCCGATTACGACCTGCTCCTGCTGACGCCACCCGGTCGCGCGCTCGGCATGCAGGCCGTCGCGACCGGGCTCGCCGCACAGGCCACCCGGTCGCACACGCTCATCCCCCCGGACCCGAACGAAGAACCGGCGCGCGACAGCGGCGCGGCGTTGACGGCGACCTTGGACTTCTTGCGGGCCGGCGCCGCGACGGGGCGCCGGTTGCTCATCTACGGCGGCCCGCCGGCAGTTGCCTGGTTCTGCACGCAGGCGCACGAGCGGGGCGAGGATGTCGCGCTGCCGCCCGACACGTTGCTCGTCACCGGCGGGGGCTGGAAGGGCGCCCGGGCGGATGACCCCGCCTCGTCCTCGCCGGCCGCACTGGGAGAGCTCATCGGCCGAAGTCTGGGAATCACGGCCGAACGCTGGGTCGACGTGTACGGCATGTCGGAGTGCAATGCGTACCTGCTGCGCTGCCAGTCGGGCCGGTACCACGTGCCACCCGTCCTCGAGATGTTCGTCGTGGACGACGATCTCACCCCGCTGTCCGGACCTGATGTCACCGGAACCATCGCATTGCTCGACCCCTTCGCGTTCTCCTACCCGGGCTTCCTGCTCACCGGTGACAGGGGCCGGCTGGTGACCGCGCCGTGCCCCTGCGGGTTGGCCGGCCCGGGCTTTCTCGACGGCATCACCCGAGCGCCCCAGCAGGAGCTCAAGGGATGTGCCGGAGCTGCCCTGTCGGCACTGCCCTTGTCGGCACTGCCCTTGTCGGCACTGCCCTTGTCGACACCGCCTTCGTCGGCACTGCCCTTGTCGACACCGCCTTCGTCAACACTGCCGTGAGCGTGCTGAGCAGTGTCGGCCAAGCGCAGCTCGCCGACGCCCTGCGACGGCTCGACGAGAACGGTCCCGCAGTGGTGCGCGCACCGGGGTTCGTCCGCGGCCTGCTGAGGTGGCCGGACGTTCCGCCCGCTCACGAGATCGAGGCCGCGAAGCTGGGTGGCCCACCGCCGTGGCGGGTCGGCGACACGTACCTGGTTCCGGCACACGCCGGGCCGGAGGCGCCTGTCGTGGCGCTGCCCTACGCCGCCGTGGCGAGCCAGCTCGTCGAGCCGGACACCGGGCATCTGGCCCGGTGCCTGTACGCGACGCCGGTCCAAGACGTGTGGAACGCCTTGGGCGAGCTCGGAGAACTGTTGGACCCGCAGGGCGCCATCGTCGCCACCGTGACCCGCATGACCAGGCGGCTGGGCATTGCCGCGGTTCCGGGCGCCGACATCCTCTGGCGGATGCTGGCCTCGGTGTTCGAGCCCGAATCGGCGGCCGCGGCTGTCGATGCCGAGCTGGGTCACGGCGCCAGACCGGGCCGGGCGTACCTCGATAACTGGGTGCCCGTCGACGGCGACGTGCGGGCCGGGGCGACGGCACGACTGGCCCAAGCGGTCTTCGCCCGGCCCGTGACGCCGGTGGGCGCGGGTGCCGGCTGCCGGGCGGTCCCGACCCGCCAGTTGCACATCACGCCGACCAATACGCCGCTGGCCTGGGTGGCATCGCTGGTACGCGGCCTCACGGTCAAGGGAAGCTGCCTGGTCAAGGTTCCAGCCGAATACTGGCCACTGGCGACCGCTGTCGCGCTCGCGCTGTCCGCCCTCGGTCCGCACCACCCACTCGCCTCGCACACCTCGCTCGGCTACTGGCGGGGCGGAGACCGGGCAGTCGAGGACGTCCTGCTGGCACCGGACGCCTTCGACCGCGTCGTCGTGTGGGGCGGTGGGCAGGCGATAGCCGACGTGAGATCCCGGACGAGCATCCGCACCGTGCTGTTCGAGCCGCGTGCCGGAGTGACGCTGCTGGGCAGGGGGTCCTTCGGCGACGACGTCGACTCCGTCGCCGAGCGTGCCGCCGTGGACAGCCTGGTCGAGGACCAGGCGGCCTGCACGTCCTCCCTGGTGCACTACGTCGAAGCCGACGAGGCAGCAGCCGTCCGGTACTGCGGCGCGTTGCAGCGGGCGCTCGCCCGCTGGGATGCGGCACTGCCTCCCCGCCCGGCCGGTCGAGCACTGCTCCGGCTACGCCGCGGCGCACTGATCCGAGCGCAGTGGTTCGTCAACGGCGACTGGCCGGCGGTGACCTCGGCAGTCGCGCTGGTGCCGCACCGCTTCGATCTCGGGGGGCACCCCGGCGGTCGTTGCGTGGTCGTCCGCCGCGTCGAGGACCTGTCCGAGGCCGTCGAGATGCTCGATCGCGGGGTGTCGGCCGTCGGCGTCCATCCTGAGCAGCGGTGGCGCGAGCTGAGGGACCAGCTGGCCGCTCGCGGTGTCACCACGGTGACGCCAGTGGGCCAGACGGAGCGGCGGTGGCCCGGCATGCCGCACGACGGCATGCGGATACTCTCCGAACTGGTCAGCTGGACGGTCTGCTGACTGTGTCGCGAGCGGTCGCGAAGTGCTCGTGCAGGCGTGCCGCGCACACCACGGGTGCCTCCAGCAGGCAGAGATGCCCCGCGGCCGGTACCTCGACGACCGAAGCCCGGCGCAGGTCACGCTGGAGGAGCGCGGCACTGGCCCGGAAGGCTGGCATGTCGTCCTCGCCGATCAACACCAGGGTGTCGGCCGTGATCCGCCGCAGGTCCTCGGGCGCCTGCACATCGGTGGTCAAGGACCGCATGGCGCCGCTGGCAAGCTCGCGCCAGCCGTGCCGGCCCACCAGCAGCTCCAGCTGTTCCCACAACCGCGGGTGAGCGCGCGCGCCGGTGAAGATGTGCGGCGGCGAGGACATCCACAGCTGCCTCATGTGTGGGCCCGGCCCGAATTCGCGGTACAGCTCACCGAGCTGGCCGTAGCGCACCTCGGCCGCGGCGTCGACCGGGCCGCCGGCGATCGCGGGAGCGGCCAGGGTCAGCGTCAGGAATTGCGACGGCGCCGCGATCGCCGCCTGCAGGGCCACCATGCTGCCGAAGGACAGCCCGACGAGATGGCCGATGCCCCAGTTCCGCGCGATTGCCGCGATCTCGGCACCGAGCGTGCTCAGGCGCTCGTCGGGCGCCAGCGGGCGCGAACGTCCGTGGCCGGGAAGGTCGACGCCGAGGTGGCGCCACCCGGGCAGCGAGCTCCACAGCGGTTCCCAGACGGTCGAATCGAGCGTGTACCCGTGGACCCACAGCACCCCGGGCCCGTCACCGCCGGAGTCGAGGACGGCCAGACCGCCGGCCTGCAGGACGTTCACGGCGGGTCCGGGGTTGCCCGGGCCAGGGTGAGCGGCGGCACCCCGAAACCCTCGCAGAAGCGGCGGAATCTCACGACCGCGTGGTCGCGCTCGTCGAATCGGTGCGGCGCGTCGGGGACGAGACGTTCCCAGATCACCATGTCCTGCTCGAAGGCCGTCCGGCTGTCGCGCAGCAGTCCGTGGGCAGCGCCACTGTCCAGGGCAGCGCCGTCGGCGCCGCGGGGCACCAGCGCGGCGACCCGGATGACGCATCCCGTCGGCGTGGGTGTGGCACCGGTCAGCACGGCGTACCGGTGGCGTCCGGAGATCAGCTCGGTCATGACGAGCGTCGGGCTAAACACGTGCGCCACAACCCGGGTGCGGACCAGCTGGCCGTCTCCGCCGCCCTCCTGCCAGAGATTGGGCAAGCGGTTGGCCAACTCTCCTTCGACCAGCAGCTCTCCCCCGCTGCCGGCCTCGACCCTGAGCTGCGGAGTGGTCGAGACGCTGTGTACCGCTCGGAAGTGCTCGGCGTCGAAGACGTTCTCGATCACGTACTCCGGAGCCACCCGCGCGGGCAACACGAAGCCGGGTACCAGAGTGTGCGTCTGGACGAGCTCGGACAGCGTGTGCCGCAGGCCGTGCTCGTGAGCCTCGTCGAACAGGACGAGCACCGCCGCACCGACGACACAGGTCGGGTACTCGCGCACCTGATAGGACTGCCGGCTATCGCACCCGACACCGACCAGGCGTCCGTGGAACGGGCAGCGCAACACGCCGTCACCGACGAGCTCTCCGCCGTAGCCGAGGTTGGCGCCTCGATGCGGGCAGGTCGCGTCCGCCACCCGCACCCGGCCGTCCTGGCGGAGGATGACGAGCGGGCGATCCGCGACCGTGATCGGCGTGACGTCGTTCTCCAGCTCGCCGGTGAAGGCGAGCAGGCACCAGCCGGCCCGGTCCAGCATCGTCCCTAGCATTGCCGGGCCAGTTCCAGGAATTCGGCGGCGGCCCGCCGGCCGCTGTCCAGCGCACCGTGCACCATTCCCGCGCCGTTCGGGCCGGCGGTGGCCTCCCCGGCGAAGAACAGGGTGGACCCAACGGGCGCGGCCCAGTCCCGGGTCGCCGCGGCGGAGCCGAGCGCCGGGTAGGTGTACGCGCCGAGCGACCACGGGTCCGCTCCCCAGTCCGCGCTCTGGACCTCGGCCACCGTAGCGTCCCAGCCCGCTCTCGACGCTCCGTCGGCGTACCAGGGCAGCAGCTCGCGCAGTAACCGGTCCAGGGCTTGCGGGGCGGCCAGGGCGGCCCGCAAGGTGGCCGCGGCGCGGCCCTTGGCGACGCCGTGCAGCAGGTAGGAACCGGCCGTCGACATCCAGAGCCCAGCGGGTGGATCCACTGCCAGCACGTGCACCGTGCGCGGGGACGGGACGC
>NZ_DASVQG010000061.1:0-5753 GCF_036389215.1 Jatrophihabitans sp. | reverse complement strand
CGAGGCGGTGGCGCTGCCGGACCCGGCCGGCGCCGAGCTGGACGCCGACCCGGACCCGGAGCCCGATGCCGAGCCCGGCGCCGCGCCTGATGCCGCGCCCGATGCGGAGGCGGACGCCGACCCGGAGCTGCGGAGCTTCGGCAGGCCCGGCGCCGAACGGGCCACCGGGGTCCGGCTGGTCACCGTCGGCAGCTTGCCGGCCGGCGCCGCTCCGGGCACGATCGGCGCTCCGTAGGCGCCCAGCAGGCCCTCATAGACCTTGCGGACCATCGGAGCTGCCGCCGAGGCGCCGGTGCCGGCCTGCTCCACCATGCCGACCACCACGAACCTGGCCTTGCTCGGCGAGGCGCCGGGCTGCACCGGTCCCCACGAGGCCAGCCACGAGGTGTCCTGCTTGCCGTACACCTCGGCGGTGCCGGTCTTGGCGCCGATCAGCGTCTTGATCGGCGAGCCGTCGAAGGCCAGCGCCCCGGACACCGAATGGCTGTCCTGGAAGTGCAGCGAGTCGGCGATGAAGCTCAGCACCTTCTTCTCGACCGGCACCGTGCGTAGCACCTTGGGGGTGATGGTGCGCACCGTCTTGCCGGCGGCGTCCACGACGCCCCAGCCCAGCGTCGGGGCGAACAGCTTGCCACCGTTGATCATCGCCGAGTACGCGGTGGCCAGCTGCAGCGGCGAGACGGTGGTGTCACCCTGGCCGATGGCGGTGTCGGCGTTGTTACCGGCGAAGAATCGCCAGCCGTCGGTGCAGTTCTCCGACGCGAGCTGGGTGAGGTAGGCCCGGTCGGCAAGGTTCGCCACGTCCGGATAACCCTTCTTGGCCGCGGCGCAGTAGTCGGCCTTGTTGGCCTTCCAGGTGGCCAGCCGGCTGGCCCGGCTGCCGATCGAGCCGCTGGCCTGCTCGTCGGCGGGCAGGTCGACGCCCGGCCGCTGCGCCACCCCGAACGCCCGGGCCATCGCCTGCAGCGGCTCCAGCGGCTTCTTGCCGTCCTCGACCCGGCGCTGGTCGGCCTGCCACTCCGCGACCGCCGGGGCGTAGAAGAAGGTGTCGCAGGAGACCTGCAAGGCGAACCTCAGGTCGATCTCGCCGAAGGTCTCGGACTCGTAGTTGGTCTTGGTGCGCCCGTCCACGTTCAACGAGCCGGGGCACGGGTAGTGGCCGTCCAGCGTGATCGCGCCGGTGCCGATGTCATCGGCGGTACTGATCAGCTTGAAGGTCGATCCGGGCGCGTACGCCCCCGCGATCGCCCGGCCGACCAGCGGGTCACCGGCCTTCGGCGCGGTCAGCCTGGCGTAGTCGGTAACCGAGATTCCCCCGACGAACGCGGCAGGATCGTAGGTCGGGTAGCTGGCGGCGGCGATCACCCGGCCGGTGTGCGGGTCCATCACCACCAGCGCTCCGGACGGCGCCGCCTTGCCCTTGGCCCGCGAGGCGGCGATCTGGGCGGCTAGCGACCTCTCGGCCAGCGCCTGCACGTCGGCGTCCAGGCTGGTCACCAGGGTGTTGCCCGGCTGGGCGGCGATGGTCGCGTCCTGGCCGACCGCCTCGCCGCGCGGGTCCAGCTGCACCCGCTGCTCACCGTCGACGCCGCGCAGCACCGAGTCGTAGGACTCCTCCAGGCCGCTGCGGCCGATCGTGTCGGCATCCACCAGCGCCTTGTCGGCCTTCTGGTCATCGGGCCCGACGGCGCCGGTGTAGCCGAGCAGGTGCGCGGCCAGGCTGCCGCCGGGGTAGTGCAGGACGGTCTGGGTGCTGATGCTGACCCCGGGGAACTGCTCGGCGTGCTCGGACACCGCCAGGATCACCGCCGGGCCGACCCCGGTCGCCACCGGAACCGGCTGGTACGGCTGGCCGGTCCAGCACGGTGCCGGAACGTTCACCCCGCACGGGGTGATCTCACGACGCAGGTCCGCGGCCGTGGTGGCGAGCACCGGGGCCAGCCGGGCCAGCACCGCCGCGCCGCGATCGTCCTGCTGGTCCAGTGCCGAGCGGTCCACGGTGAGCACGTGGGTGCTCCGGTTGCCGACCAGCACCCGCCCCCGGGCGTCGAGGATCTCACCGCGCGGCGCCGGCACCACGATCGCGCCGAGGTGGGTGATGCCCGCCGACTGCTGCGGCTTGTGCTGGTCGAGCAGCTGCACGAAGGACAGCCGGGCCAGCAGGGTCAGCAGCAGCGAGGCGATCAGCAACCGCAGCACGGATAGCCGGGTGCGGTGCGAGCCGGCGCGCGGGTCAGCCGAATGCATCGGCATGGACCCGTCCAGAAGGTGCGGTGTCGATCAGCCGGCCCACCGGACGCGGCGAGCGGATTCCCTGGGCCCGCAGCAGGGTGCGCACCAGCGGCACCACCAGCAGCCCCAGCAGCGCATCGGCCAGCCCCACCGGGATCAGGTAGCGCAAGGCCAGCAGCGCGGTGGCCGCGTGCGAGCCGAGGATGGCCAGCAGCAGCCCCAGCACCCCGGAGCTGGCGGCACCGAGCAAGGCCGCGAGCCCGGCGACCCCGCGGGTGCCGTAGCCGCGCTGGGTGGCCAGCCCGCCCAGCATCCCGGCAACCAGGCCCGCCGCCAGCCAGCACAGCGCCTGGACCCCGGCCGGGTGGTCGGAGCCCAGGTCGGCCAGCAGGCCGGTGGTGAAGCCGAGCCCCATGCCGATACCCGGGCCGGCGTAGATGCCCACCACGATCACCAGCAGCGCGGGCAGCGACACCGGAACCGGAAAGGTCAGCGGGCCGATCAGGCTGGCCTGCACCAGCAGGACGGTGATCACCCCGGCGGCCGCCGAGGCGATCCGGGAGACGGTCACCGGTTGCTGCCCGCGGCCGGTTCCAGCGGCGGGCGCGCGGTGCCCCGAGGCGTCTGCAGGATGATGCCGACCAGATCCAGGCCGAACTGGGCGGCGGCCGGGCGCAGCCGCACCGAGACCGTGCCGTCGGCCGCCGTGGTCACCGAGGTCACCACGCCCACCGCGACGCCCGCGGCGTAGGTGGTCTTGCCGGCCGGTCCGGTCACCAGCCGGTCCCCCACCCGGACGTCCGCCCGGTCCGCCAGCGCGCTGGCGCTCAACGGGCCGCTGCCGGCCCCGGTGGCCAGCAGCAGCGCGCCGGACCGGACGTCGCGCACCCCGACACCGGAGGCCGGGTCCGCGGCCAGCAACACCACCGAGGTGGTGCTGTGCACGTCCACCACCCGCCCGACCAGGCCCAGGCCGTCGGTCACCGTCTGGCCGACCAGCACGTTCTCGCGGCCGCCGACGTCCACCGTGACACTCCACTGGAAGCCGGCTCCCGGGCCGGTGGCGATCACCCGGGCCGGCATCAGCCGCCAGTCGGCGGTATCGGCCTGCAGCTGCAGGGCCTGCAGCTGCCTGGTGGTGGCCGCGTCGGCTGCCGAGGCGGCGAGCAGCCGCTGCAGTTCGGCGTTGCGCTGCTTGAGCCGGGCGATCTCGCGCCGGTTGCCGCCCACGTTCGGCACGCCCTGGACGAAGCGGCGGGCTGGGCCCAGTACCGCGTCGGTGCCCCGGTAGAGCGAGCCGAGGGCACCGGTGGTGCCACCCCGGGCGCCGCCCAGCGAGCCGCCGGCGAAGTCCAGGCTGATGAACAGCAGGGCGATCACCGCGAGCACCACGGCGGAGAGTTGCTGGCGTCGGGTGAGCCTGCGCATGACGCAACGCCCCTAGCCGTGCCGGCTCGGCCGGTCGGAGGTTGAGCCGATCGCGGACTCGAGGGCGGTGCTCATCAGCGGCAGTCTCGGCAGTTCCCGGCAGCGGCGCCGGCCATCAACGGCGGTGCCCGTCGACCACGACCTTGTGCAGCGACTCGAACTGCTCCACCACGGTCGCGGTGCCCAGCACCACCGAGTCCAGCGGCCGGTCCGCGACCAGCACCGGGATGCCGATCTCGTGCTGCAGCCGGGCGTCCAGGCCACGCAGCAGCGCCCCGCCGCCGGTCAGCACGATGCCCCGGCTCACCAGGTCGCCGGCCAGCTCCGGCGGGCACCGGTCCAGGGTGGCCCGGACGGCAGCCACGATCCGGTTGATCGGTGCGCTCATGGCGTGGCGCAACTCCTCGGCCGAGACCGCGACATTGCGCGGCAGGCCGGTCGCGACGTCGCGGCCGCGGATCTCGGCCCGCACCGGCCCGGCGATCGGGAACGCCGACCCGATCGAGATCTTGAGCTCCTCGGCGGTGCGCTCTCCGATCAGCATCGAGAACTCCGCCCGGATGTGGTCGACGATGGCGCGGTCCAGCGCGTCGCCGGCCACCCGGAGGCTGGTGCTGGACACGATCCCGGCGAGGGCGATGATGGCAACCTCGGTGGTCCCGCCGCCGATGTCGATCACCATCGAGCCCGACGCCTGGCTGACCGGCAGACCGGCGCCGATCGCGGCGGCCATCGGCTCGGAGATGATGTGCACCCGCCGGGCACCCGCGGCGTAGGCCGATTCGCTGACCGCGCGCTGCTCCACCGAGGTGATGCCGCTGGGCACGCAGACCACCACCCGGGGACCGGCGAAGGCCCGCCGCCCGATCACCTTGCGGACGAAGTAACGCAGCATCTCGGCGGTGATGTCGTAGTCGGCGATCACGCCGTCCTGCAGCGGCCGGACCGCGCGGATGTGGCCGGGCGTCCGCCCGATCATCCGCTTGGCTTCGGCGCCGACGGCGACCACCGCTTTGGTGGTGGTGTCGATGGCCACCACCGATGGTTCGTTCAGCATGATGCCGCGACCCCGTGCATAGACAAGGGTGTTCGCGGTTCCGAGGTCGACTGCCAAGTCACCGCCGAGCAGGTCGCCGCCCAGCAGCGACATCGGGGTGAATGCCATGGGAACCCTCGTTTGTGGTGCGCCGCCGGATGAAACCGGTGTTACTGATGTGAATGAACATCACCGATCGTAGGGGCGTGGCTGCACTATCGGCCGTTGCGACTCGCCCGAGCAGATAACGGAAAGTAGCGATATCGCCGAGGCCGGTCGCACCGGCACCGGTCCCGCCGATCGCCTTGCGCCAGAGTGCCGGCGCGCTCGCCGGGCGGGTGAACAGCCTGAGAAATCAAGCGGTTTCGTGAGCGGACGGCTCCGCGAACCAGAGCGCGATCTCGCGGGCGGCCGACTCGGGCGAGTCCGACCCGTGCACCAGGTTCTGCTGCACCTTCAGTCCCCAGTCCCGGCCGAGGTCACCGCGAATGGTGCCCGGCAGCGCGACGGTGGGATCGGTGGCGCCGGCCAGCGCCCGGAAACCCTCGATGACCCGATGGCCCTCGGCCACCACGGCGACCACCGGCCCGGACGACATGAAGTCCACCAGTGGCTGGTAGAACGGCTTGCCGACATGCTCGGCGTAGTGCTGGGCCAGCAGCTCGGCGTCGGCCAGGCGCTGCCGCAGTGCCACGATCCGGTAGCCCTTGGCCTCGACCCGGGCCAGGATCACGCCGGTCAGATTGCGCGCCACCCCGTCCGGCTTGATCAGGATCAGGGTTCGCTGGACGGCTGATTCAGTCACCGAGCCACCCTATCCTCCCTGCCGGCCGGTCCTTTGCCGGCCGGTCCTTTGCCGGCCGGGCATCACGACACCAGCATCCGCCATCCGGACGGGGTACCCACCAGCTGCTGCCTGGTACGCAACACATAGAGCCAGAGCAGCAGGAAGATCACCACCACCACGGCCAGCACCGGGATCAGCACCACGGTGGCGGCCAGCACCAGTTGCAGCACCGAGCCCAGCCCGATTCCCCAGGGCCGGCGGAGCAGGAAC